>ONTV01000056.1:11653-26224 GCA_900320855.1 uncultured Lentisphaerota bacterium | reverse complement strand
GCGGCGGTTTTGGTATAATGTCACACATGCCGGAAACACATGTCTTGATCCTGCGGCTCTTGCTGGCGGGCTTTCTCGGGGCGCTGATCGGGGCCGAGCGCGAGTATCGCGCCAAGGTCGCCGGGACGCGCACCCATCTTCTCGTGGCCATTGGCGCGGCGCTGATGATGATCGTCTCGCGCTACGGCTTTGAAGGGCAGGGCGACCCCTCGCGCGTCGCCGCGCAGATCGTCAGCGGCATCGGCTTCATCGGCGCCGGGGCCATCATGGTCAACAGGCACGCCGTGCACGGGCTCACGACGGCGGCGGGAATCTGGGTCGCCGCCGGCATCGGCATGGCGATCGCCGCCGGGCTCTATGCCGTGGGCATCGCCTCGACCGTCCTCTCCCTCGTCGGGCTGGAGGTGTTCGGCTGGATCTTCCACGAGTATCGCAACCTCAAGACAGAAAGGGAGGGAACTGATGTCGGAAAACTGCACACATGACTGCTCGACCTGCGGCAAGAGCTGCGCGGAGAAGAAGGAGAAGGCCGGCTTTGCCGCGCCGCTCAACGCGGCCTCGAAGGTCGGCAAGGTGATCGCCGTCGCGAGCGGCAAGGGCGGCGTCGGCAAGAGCTTCGTGACGACGATGCTTGCGGTCGCGGCCATGAAGCGCGGCCTTCGCGTCGGCATCCTCGACGCGGACATCACCGGGCCGTCGATTCCGAAGGGCTTCGGACTCGCGGGCGCGAGCTACAAGTCGGACGCTGGCATCGAGCCGACGACAACGAACGGCGGCATCAAGGTCGTCTCCCTCAACATGCTCGTCGAGGACCCGAGCGATCCCGTCGTCTGGCGCGGGCCGGTCATCGCCGGCTGCGTGAAGCAGTTCTGGACGGACGTGCATTGGGGCGAACTGGACGTGATGTTCGTCGACATGCCGCCGGGGACGGGCGACGTGCCGCTGACGGTCTTCCAGTCGTTGCCCGTTTCGGGCGTCGTCGTCGTCGCCACGCCGCAGGAACTCGTGGAAATGATCGTCGCGAAGTCCGTCAAGATGGCGCAGCTGATGGGGAAGCCCGTCCTCGGCCTCGTCGAGAACATGAGCTATCTCGCGTGTCCCGACTGCGGCAAGCGGATCGAGGTCTTTGGCCCGTCGAAGGCCGAGGCGCTCGCGCAGCGGTTCGCGATTCCGGAGTCAGTCCGGCTGCCGATCGACCCGTCCTTTGCGTCCGCTATCGACGCCGGCGCGGCGGAGCTGGTCGAGATTCCCGATTTCGAGGCGTTCGCGTCCCGTATTCTCGGCGTCCCCGCGTAAGTGTGCGGAGACGGCCCTCAGGGTCGTCGTCCTTTTGGTATAATACGCCGAAATGTCGACAGTCAAGATCATCATGGGCGGGGTCTGCTCCGCCAAGGGGTTCCGCGCGGCGGGCGTCGCGGCGGAGATCAAGTACAAGGGCCGCAATGACGTTGCGCTTCTCGTGGCGGACGCGCCGTGCGCGGCGGCCGCCGTCTTCACGACGAACAAGGTCGCGGCGGCGCCCGTCCTCTATGACCGCGAGGTCGTCGCGGGCGGCAAGATCCAGGCGATCCTCGCGAACTCGGGCTGCGCGAACGCCTGCACGGGCGCGCAGGGCCTTCGGGACGCGAAGCTTGCGGCGCTCGTGACGGCGGGCGAGCTCGGCATTGACCCGAAGCACGTCCTCGTCGCCTCGACGGGCGTCATCGGGCGTCCGCTGCCGATGGACCGCCTGCTCGCGGGGATGCGCGCGGCGAAGGCCGCGCTCGGCCGCACGGCGGCGCACGGGCTTGCGGCGGAGAAGGCCGTCATGACGACGGACACGCGCCCGAAGCAGGCGTGCGCGACGGTCGTCATCGGCGGAAAGAAGGTGACGGTCGGCGGCATGGCGAAGGGTTCGGGGATGATCGAGCCGAACATGGCGACGATGCTTGGCTTCCTCACGACGGACGCGGCGGTCACGCCCGCAATGCTGCGACGCGCGCTGAAGCTCGCGATCGCGAAGAGCTTCAACAGCCTCGTCGTGGACGGCGACGAATCGACGAACGACTCCGTCTTCCTGCTGGCATCTGGTGCGGCGGGGAACGCGCCGATCGCGCGCGGCGGGGCCGACTTCGAGGCGTTCCGCGCGGCGCTGGAGGCCGTCTGCGTCTCGCTCGCGCGGCAGATGGCGACGGACGGCGAGGGCGCGACGAAGTTCGTGACCGTGACCGTGAAGGGCGCGGTGAGCGAGAAGGACGCGGCGCGCGCGGCGCGGGCCGTCGCGAAGTCGCCGCTCGCGAAGACGAGCTGGTTCGGGCGCGACCCGAACTGGGGGCGCGTCCTGGCGGCCGTCGGCTATTCGGGCGCGGCGGTCGAGGACAGGGAGGCCGAGGTCTTCTATGACGGCGTCTGGGCATTCCGCCGTGGCGAGGTGGCGGACGAGAAGCAGCTCGCGAAGCTGGCGAAGGTTCTCAAGAAGGACGCCTTCGAGGTCGTCGTCGACCTGCACCTCGGCAACGGCGAAAGCTCGGTCTACACGTGCGACCTGTCGCTCGACTACGTCCACATCAACGCGGACTATACGACGTGAGGAAATGGTCGAATGGGCGAATAATCGAATGGTCGAATGGTCGAATAATCGAATGGTCGAATGGTCGAGTGGTCGAGTGGTCGAATGAATTGACCGAGCGTTCGTATGATCGAGTGCGAAACAAGTGAAAGTCTAAATTCGTAAAACAAGGAGAAAAATGATGAAGAAACTGATTTGCCTGTCCCTTGTCTGTCCACTGCTGACAGCCCCAATCTCGAATCACTCGACCATTCGATTATTCGACCATTCGATTATTTCTTTCTCCTCTTCCGCCTCGGCGGCAACGGTCGTTGACGTCGATGTGCGCGGCGCGCAGAAAATCGGCGTCGCGGTGAAGGTCGCGCATCCGGCGTTCGCGAAGTGCCTGAAGAAGAACCTGGAGATCTCGGGGCTCTTCACTGTCGGCGCGTCCGGCTCCATCACCGTCTCCGGCGCGCCGGGCGCGATCCGGGCGACCGGCCTGGGGAAGACCGTCAGCTCGTCGGCGGCGTTTGCGGACGACAAGGCCGCGCGCATGGCGGCGCGTCGGCTCTCGGACGCGATGTGCGAGGCGTTCGGCAAGCAGAAGGGCTTCGCGTGCGACAAGGTCGTCTTCCTTGACCGGGGCAAGCTCCTCGCGAAGGGCGCGGCACTGCCGAGCGAGATCTGCATGACCTATCCGGACGGCCTGGACATCCGCAAGCTGACGGGCGACGCGAAGATGACGATCTTCCCGCGCTGGATGAAGGACGGCGAGAACGTCGTCTACATCGGCGACAAGAACGGCGCGCCGCAGGTCTGGCAGATGAACGTGAACTCGCTCCTCCGCTCGAAGAAGTTCAGCTTCAAGGGCACGCCGACGAGCATCGCGCCGTCGCCGGACGGCCGTCGCTTCGCGCTGACGCTCTCCCTGCACGGCAACGTCGAGCTCTATGTCGCCGAGCCGGCGACCGACCGCCTCATCCGCCTGACGACGACGCCGTTCGCGACCGAGGGCCAGCCGACGTGGAGCCCTGACGGGCGCCAGATCGCCTATGTCTCCGACGAGACGCGCACGCCGCAGATCTACGTGATCGACGTCGCGACGAAGGCGAAGCGCCGCCTCACCTCGCGCGGCCGGCAGAACGTCGACCCCGACTGGGGCCCGGACAACCGCATCGCCTACATCACCAAGCGCGGCGGCGCGCAGGTCGCCGTCATGGACGCCGCGAAGGGCGACGCCTCCGCCGAGCTCGTCACCGAGGCGGCGAGTTGGACGCATCCGAGCTGGTCGCGTGACGGTCGCCACATTGCCGCGAGCCGCGACAAGGCGATCTTCCTCATCGACACGCGGGAGGGCGGCGACAAGCCGCGTCCGATGTTCCACGCGAACGGGAACTGGGTCTCGCCGTGCTGGGCGAAGTGAGAAGATGAACGAGGGCAGACACAGAGAATGTGTCTGCCCTCGTCGTTTCGGCTGAAAGATTGCCGGGAATGGAGGAGGCCGCGCGGTTGGCTCAGTGCCCTGCGCGGTCGTCGGTCTTTTCGGGGAAAGCGACCTTGACGCCGTTCTCGTCGATTGCGTAGCGGATGTTCGCCTGCGCGATTTGCATCGAGTCGTAGCGAAGGGTCAGCGTCTTCGCCGTCATGTCCCAGCGGTAGGAGTCCTTCGCGACGCCGTTGTAGCGTGCGAGCGCGGCGATGACTTTCGCCTTGTCCGCCTCTTGGAGAGAGGGCATCGTTACGGTCATTTCACGGATGTCCGTTCGCCGGCAACCGCCGAGAAGCGCAAGGGAGAGGGCGAGGAGAAGCGAAAGTTCTTTGGACATTTTAAAGCTCCAGATGAATTTTAGATATTGATTTCAAATTTCAAATTTCAAAGTTCAAAGTTCAGTGTTCAAAGTTCAGTTTTCAAATTTCAAATTTCAAAGATGAGTTTTCGAGGCCCAAGGGTTCTGTTTCCAGATCACGTCGCCACCTTCCCACTCCCTCACTCTCCCACTCTCCCACCTTCCCACTCCTTCACTCTCCCACCTTTCCACTCCCTCACTCTCCCACTCTCCCACCTTCCCACTCCCTCACTTGAACGTACTCACATCCTTGTCCGGGCCGAAGGGCGACAGGGCGCGCAGGTTCGCGATGACGGGCGGAAGCTTTTCAAGGACGTAGTCGACCTCATCCATCGTGTTGTAGCGCGAGAGCGAGAAGCGCACGGATCCATGGACGGCCGTGAAGGGCACGCCCATCGCGCGGATGACGTGGCTCGGGTCAAGCGACCCGGACGCGCATGCCGACCCCGTCGAGATGCAGATGCCGAGATCGGAGAGGTGGTAGGCGATCGCCTCGCCTTCGATGTACTCGAAGCTCACGTTGAGCGTGTTCGGCAGCCGCCGCGACGGGTCGCCGTTCACGCGGACGTTCGGGCACGCCGCGACGATTCCAGCCTCCAGCCGGTCGCGCATCGCCGCGACGGCGGTGGCCTCCTTCGCCATGCCGAGCCGCGCGAGCTCGCACGCCTTCGCGAGGCCGACGATGTAGGGGACGTTCTCGGTTCCCGCGCGGCGCGAGCGCTCCTGGTGCCCGCCGAGCAGGAAGGGCTTCACCTTCGTGCCGCGCCGGACGTAGAAGATTCCGACGCCCTTGGGGGCGTGGAACTTGTGGCCGCTCATCGCGAGTAGGTCAACGGGCGTCTTCTTCACGTCAACGGGGATCTTGCCGGCGACCTGAACCGCATCCGTCTGCAGGATCGCTCCCCGTTCCTTGCAGATCGTCGCGATCTCGTCCAGCGGGAAGACAACGCCCGTCTCGTTGTTCGCGTACATGACCGCGACGAGGACGGGACGCTTCCCGGCGGACGCGATCTCGCGCCGGAGCTGGTCGAGGTCGAGGTTGCCGAGGGCATCGACGCCGAGCTCGACGACCTCGTGCCCGAGGGCCTTTAGTCGGCGGCAGGGCTGGAGGACGGCCGGATGTTCGACGGCCGTCGTGATGACCTTGAGGTCCTTGCCGTAGTATTCGGCCGTGCCGCGAATCGCTGCGTTGTCGGATTCCGTCGCGCAGGAGGTGAAGATGACCTCGTCCGGCTCGGCGTTGAGGAATCGGGCGACCTCCTCGCGCGCGCGGTCGACGAACTTCGCGACCTGGCCGCCGAAGGCGTGCATCGAGCTCGGGTTGCCGTAGAGTTCGTCGAAGAAGGGGAGCATGACGTCACGGACTTCGGGGGCGACCCGAGTCGTGGCGTTGTTGTCGAAATAGACTGTGCGCATCATTTGGGGCGTATTATACCACAAGTCACGGCGAGGGGGACAGATGACGGCGTCCGCGTCAGACCGAGTGGACGGTGAGCTGCGGGAAGGGGATGTCGATGCCGTTTCGCTCGAACGCGGCCTTGACGGCCATCAGCGTGTCGTTGTAGACGGCCCAGTAGGTCGCGCCTTCCGTCCAGGGGCGGATGTTGAGCGTGACCTGGCTGTCGTCGAGCGAGGCGACGAACACGGCGGGCGCCGGGTTGGAGAGGACGCCGGACACCGTCGGCAGCGTTTCGAGGGCAATGCGGATGGCCTTGCCCACGTCGCAGCCGTAGTCGATGCCGATCTTGAGATCGACGCGCCGCTGGCCGAGCGCCGAGAAGTTGACGATGGGGCTTCCCCAGGCGCTCTTGTTGGGGATGATGACCTTCTTGTTGTCGCCCGTCGCAAGGACGGTCGCCATAATGTCGACCTTGCGGACGCTTCCCTCGTGTCCGGCGACGATGACGTAGTCGCCGATCTTGAACGGTTCGTTGACGGCGATCATGAGTCCCGAGGCGAGGTTGCCGAGCGACTCCTGGAAGGCGAAGCCGAGGATGAAGCCCGTCACGCCGAGTCCGGCGACAATGGGCGCGACGTTCACGCCGAGCTGGCCGAGGACGAGCACGAGCAGGACAGACCAGCACACCTTCGACGTCGCGTTGCGGACGAAGTTCGCGAGCAGCGTGTCCTTCTGCCGTCCCTTCGAGACGGCCTTGCCGACGGCGGAGACGATCAGCCGCGTCGCGAGCCAGCCGAGAAGCAGGATCGCCAGCGCGCCGAGAAGGTCGAAGGCCAGGGTGACGCCCTTGTCGGCCAGCCAGTTGACTGTCTGCTGGACGACGTCCGCCTGATGGCCGAAGCGGTTTTCGAATTCGGTGCAGATTCGCGTGCCGACGGAGACGCCGGCAGCCGAAAGCTCGTTTGTCATGTCCGAAGCTCCTTGCAAGGGATTGCCATTGGGAAGATGTGCGGGGATTATAGCACATTTTGACGCTTGCCGCCGACGCGGGAATTTGGTACACTTCTCGGCGAAAAGGTTGAAACGAGGGGAGGCAATGTCATGAAAGGCAAAAGGGGTTTTCTTCTGCTGCTGGCTCTGCTGGGCCTGGCGGTGCCCGCGTCGGCGGAAATTCAGGTCATTAACGGCGTCCGGTACGAATGTTCGGACGGGCTTTGCCGACGGATTGACGCGCCGCCAGTCGCAGACGAGGCCGCTTCCGCGCCCCCGGCCTCCGCTGCGCCGGCGCCGCGCCTCGCGCAGGGGTACATGGACGCGGACGCCTTTCTCGCGTTTCTGCGCGGCGAGGCGGTGGCTCCGGCGCTCCCGGCGTCGGGCGTCCTCCTCGTGCTGGCGCTTCTTCTCGCGGGGGCGGCGATGAACCTGACGCCCTGCGTCTTGCCGATGGTGCCCGTGAACCTGATCGTGATCGGAAAGTCGGCGTCGCGCGGTCTGCTCTATGGGCTGGGCATCGCGCTGGCCTATGGCCTTCTCGGCGTGCTGGCGGCCGTCGGGGGCCTTGCGTTCGGGACGATTCAGTCGAGTCCCGTCTTCAACGCCTTCGTGGCGCTTGTCTTCGTGGCGCTTGGCCTTTCGCTGGGCGGCGTCTTTCCCATTGACTTCACGCGCCTGCGCGCGCACACGCCCGTGCGCGCGGGCGGTGTCCTCTTTCCGCTTTTCATGGGGGCGCTCTCGGCCGTTCTGGCGGGGGCGTGTGTCGCGCCCGTCCTGATTTCCGCGCTTGTGCTGACGGCGAGTCAGTATGCGGCGGGCAATCGCCTCGCGCTGGCGCTCCCGTTCGTCCTCGGGCTTGGCATGGCGTTGCCGTGGCCGTTCCTTGGCGCGGGACTCCGGGTCCTGCCGAAGCCCGGCGCGTGGACGAAGGGCGTCAATCGCGCCTTTGCCGTTCTCGTCCTTGTCTTCGCCGTCTGGTATGGACGTCTCGCCGTTCTGGGGTGGCGCGCGCCGGCCGCGGGGACATTGGCCGGTTCGTCGGACGAGGCGACGCCCGCGACGTTCGAGGCGGCGCTGGCGACGGCGCGGGCGTCGGGACGACCGGTTCTCGTGGACTGCTGGGCGACGTGGTGCAAGAACTGCACGGCGATGGAAAAGGGCACGCTGCGCGATCCGCGCGTTGTCGCGGCGCTGGAAGGCTACGCGGTCATCCGTCTGCAGGCGGAGGATCTCGCGGCGCTGACGCGCCTTCCGGGCTTCGGGGCGATCCGAGGCCTTCCGGCCTTCGCCGTCTACAAAGGCGCGGCGGGGTATTGACTTCCGAGGGCCGTTTTTGATAAACTACGCGCCTGTTGGCTCATTGGCGAGATAGCTCAGTTGGTAGAGCGCAGGACTCATAAGCCTAAGGTCAAGGGTTCGATCCCCTTTCTCGCCACCACCATTTCTCTCGAAAGGAACTGAAGACTATGAAGATGACTTGGCAGCCGTCGAAGATCAAGCGGAAACGGAAAATCGGCTATCGTGCGCGCAAGGCGACGAAGGGCGGGCGCAAGGTTCTCGCGGCCCGTCGCGCGAAGGGCCGCAAGCGCCTGACGCAGGTCTGAGGACACGACTGATGTCCACGCGGCTCCCCGGTGCGAGATACAAACGTATCTTCGACCGGGGACGTTCCTTGAAGGGGCGTCTCCTTGTCGCGTGGTATCTTTCGGCAGATGACGCCGACCGAAAGGCCGGCGTCGTTGTTTCCAAGAAAAGCTTCCACGAGGCGGTAGACCGCAATCGCGCCAAGCGCCTGATGCGCGAAGCGTATCGGCTGCTCGCGAAGGAAGGCGCGGTGCCCGAGAGGACGGAGTGGATCCTGGTCGGCCGCTCGTTCCTGAAGGGCAAGAAGGTGCAGGATGTTGTCGCGGATCTTCGTTCTGTTTGTGCGCGCGTACCAGGTCACGCTCAGCCCGCTGTTCGGTGACTGCTGCCGCTTTACCCCCAGCTGTTCGAATTACATGATCGAGGCCTTGCAGATTCACGGTGCGCTGAAGGGAACGCTGCTGGGGCTCTGGCGCATCCTGCGCTGCCACCCGTTCGGCGCGAAGGGCTACGACCCTGTGCCGGAGAAGGGGAGGTGGAGGGCGCGTGAGCGTTGGCGTTGAAAGGTGGAGGTGGAGCATGGATGTCAGGCCAGCGCCAGCCCTCTCGCCTCGCTTGTCATCTCTCGCCTCTCTTGTCCAATGGCTTCATTTAGGTCCAGATTTCAAAGTTAAGATTTCAAATTCAAGGTCGCACAATTTCAAGGGCAAAATCACATGAACAAATCCGAAAAGATCATTTGTCTCCTGCTGGGCGCGGTGCTCGCCTGGTACATCTTCAACGAAACGGGCAAGGCCAAGGAGCGCGCGAAGCTCGTGGCCTCGTCGGCGGCGGTTGCGGTCGAGCGAGCCTCTGCGACGAACGCGGTCGCTGCGACGTCTGCGCCGGCGGCTTCCGCCGTTTCCGCCGCGTCGGCGACCGCCCCGGCCGCCGAGCCGAAGAAGCCCGCCCTGCCGTCCGTGCCCGAGAAGTTCGTCGCGCTTGAGAACGACGACGTGAAGCTCACGCTCTCGACGTGGGGCGCGGTCGTCAAGAACGTCACGCTCAAGCGGTACGCGAAGGATCGCGGCGACGTCTCCGAGGCGAATCCGGCGGTCACGCTCGACTTTGCCGAGGCGCCGCTTGGCGCGGGGACAGGCCCCGTCGCGGCGTTTGATCTGGTGTCGCAGGACGGCGCGACGGCGACGTTCAAGGCGGGTGACGCGACGCGCACGATCACGCTGGGCGCCGACTACCGCATCGTCTTCGAGGACAAGGGCCTCACGGGCGCGATTTCGCTTGGCGCGATGCGGATGGGCGACTCGAAGAACGACCTCCTGTCCGTCGATTCCTGGGCGCTCGACGCCGGGAAGGGCAAGCCGGGCGTCATCCACCACGGCGACGACGACTCGCCGCTCAAGCCCTATCTCGTCGGCGGCCTCGCGGGCGGGTGCAGCGGCTCGAAAAGCGCGGCGGGCATGCCGGAGACGGCGGATGTCGCCTACCCGGGCGCGCAGACGTGGGTCGCCGTCAAGAACCGCTTCTTCGTGACGGCGCTCTGCTCCTCGACGGCGGCGAACGCGGGCTTCGACGTGTCGGTGACGCGCGACCTCCGGGCGGCGGACTACCGTCCCGAATCGGTCGCCGCGCGCGTGCGTCTGACGGGCGAGGGGCCGCGGACGACGACGTTCTTCGTTGGCCCGAAGAAGCAGGCCCTCCTCTGGGACCTCGGCATGCGCGACGTCATGGAGTTCGGCATGTGGCGGTGGCTCTGCTATCCGCTCGTCTGGGTCTTGAACCTCTTCGACTCGTGGATTCCGAACTATGGCGTCGCGATCATCCTTCTCACGATTCTCGTGCGCATCCTCTTCTGGCCGCTCACGCACAAGTCGACCGTGGGCATGAAGAAGATGCAGGAGCTCCAGCCGAAGATGAAGGAGATCCAGAAGAAGTTCAAGGACAATCCGCAGCGCCTGCAGCAGGAGACGTGGGCCCTCTACCGCGAGGCGAAGGTGAACCCGATGAGCTCGTGCCTGCCGATGCTGATCCAGATTCCCGTGTTCATCGCGCTGTTCAACGTGCTGCGCTCGGCCGTCGAGCTCCGCTACGCGCCGTTCCTCTGGATCGCCGACCTCTCCGAGCCGGAAGGGCTCTTTGCGGCGTACCTGCCGTTCGGCGGGCTCAACGTCCTGCCGATCCTGATGGCGCTGACGACGGGCCTCCAGAGCGCGTTCACGCCCTCGACGGGCGACAAGAGCCAGCAGCGGATGATGATGGTCTTCATGCCGCTCATGATGCTCGTCATGTTCTACTCGTTCCCGTCCGCCCTCTCGCTCTACTGGTTCCTCTCGAACCTCTTCTCGATCGGGCAGATGTGGATCATCCGCCGCCAGACGGCGCAGAAGACGGAGGCGCTGATGCCCGAGGTCATCGATCCGCCGCAGCCGACGCGCCAGATGCGCCGTCACGGGTAAGGGAGGTGCGGCATGGAACGGTTTGACCTTGAGCCGGCGCTGAAGGAGGAGATCCGTGCCCGTGTGCTGGGCGAGGGCTTCATGAAGCTTGTCCAGACGGTTCGCCGCAACGGGAAGACGTTCCGCATCTCGCTCAGGCCGGTGGCAATCGGCGGCGAACGGAAGTTCCAGGCCGAGATGACGGACGACGGACAGGTCCAGGTGAAGAACTTTTCGCCCCAGGCCGCCGCCGAAGGTCTGGAGGAGATCATTGCCCAGCGCGGTGCGCGCGACCTTCACCTGATGACGGCGTCCGGCGACCTGCATGTGCGCGTGACGCGGAAGGGGCGGGCGCACGTCTCGCGCTCCGCCGAGATGAGCCGCGTCGTCACCCTCCCGCCGCATGACCGCGTGAAGAAGCTGCCGCTCACGAGCTTCGACTCGTCCGCGCTTCTGCGGGCGATCGGACTCGCGGACGGCGATGGGCGCGTCCGCGCCTCGATGCGCGGCCAGTACGACCAGGTGAACGAGTTCCTCAAGGTCGTCGGCGAGACGGTCGCGCGGACGGAGGAGACGTTCACGGTCGTGGACCGCGGCTGCGGGAAGGCCTACCTCACGATCAGCCTTTACTGTTATCTGACGGAGGCCTTGAAATTCCCCAGTGTGCGCGTCGTCGGCATCGACCGCCGCGCCGATGTCATCGCCGCCGCGCGGAAGATGGCGGCGCAGCTCGACCTCTCGGACAAGATCACGTTCCTGGAGGCCGACCTCGCCTCTGTCGATCTCTCCAAACTCCCAGACCTCCAAACGGACAAACCGTCCGCCGTCGATCTCGTCGTTTCGTTGCACGCCTGCGACACGGCGACGGATGAGGCTCTGGCCAAAGGCGTCGAATGGAAGGCGCGCTACATCCTCTCGGCGCCGTGCTGCCAGCACGAGCTGCAGAAGGATCTCGGAAAAGAGCGCAAGGGTGAGCCGCAGGAAAGTCGGCTGGGGGCGCCGCGTTCGGACTGCCGCGCCGATTTCGGCGGCCTTCTCCGTCAGTCGATTCTGCGTGAGCGGCTGTGCGACATCTTGACGGATGCCTTTCGCGCGATGATTCTGCGCATTCTCGGCTTCAAGACGCAGGTCATCGAATTCGTCTCCTCCGGACTACTGGCACGTCACCCCGTGGCTGGAGACGCGGTTGGGGAATCTCCTCGCGAAGCATTTGCAGCGGTATGAGTAAGTGAGGGTTCTGGGGGCTAGAAGTTTGGCGGTTTGGAAGCTTGGGCGTTTGGCGGTTTGGACGTTTGGGGGTTGAGGGGGGAATGCTGTGAGGCATGTTGACTTTTTGATTGCGCGGGCGAAAATCGTTCGGGCCATCCGTGCGTTCTTCGACGCGAGGGGCTTTGTCGAGGTCGAGACGGCGGTGCGGATTCCCGCGCCTGCGCCGGAAGAGCATATCGACTGTCCGCCCTGTCGGGACGGCGGCTATTTGCGCGCCTCGCCGGAGTTGCAGATGAAGAAGCTCCTCGCCGCCGGAATGGATCGAATCTACCAGATCGGCCCGTGCTTCCGCGAAGGCGAGCGCGGTTCGCGCCATAGCCCCGAATTCACGATGATCGAATGGTATCGCCGCGCGGCGACCTACCTCGACATCCGCCGAGACTTGGAGGCTCTCATGGACACGCTGACGAAAGAGGCGTTGTCCGGGGCCTGTCCCCAGGGACTTCGCGGGGTCTGTCCCCCGGGGGGCAAGGCCCCGGAATCCCGCACGTTGTCCGTTCGCGAGGCGTATCTCACGCATGCCGGCTGGGATCCGTGGGCGGGCTGGGACCAAGACCGCTTTGACTTTGACATGGCGACGAAGATCGAGCCGGCGATCAAGGCCCTTGGCGGTGGCGTCTTCTTGACCGACTACCCGCCGCAGGCCGCCTCCCTTGCGAAGATGTCGGAAAAAGACGAACCCTACGCCGAGCGCTGGGAGTTCTACTGGGACGGAATGGAACTCGCGAACTGCTTCACGGAGCTGTGCGACGAGGCGGAGCAGCGCGCGCGATTTGTCGCGGCGAAGGCGAACCGTCAGGCGCTGGCCGAGGCCGACTATCCGCTGGACGAGGATTTCCTTTCGTCATTGCCGCGCATCGGGTCGGCCGCCGGCGTTGCGCTCGGCATCGATCGTCTGGTCATGGTCCTGACGGGGGCGAAGGAGATCGCGTCCGTCCGTGCGCCGCTTTGACGCGGGCCAACCCTACGGCGTGAAGGACTTCAAGCGCATCCGCTGCTACGAGTTCCGGGGCCGCGACCTTGTGCGGCTGGAGGAAATCCCCGAAGCCGAACTCTTGCGGTAGGCGGCGGGGGAGAGGTGGGTGTGCCGGCGAAAGAAGTGCGAGAAGTACCACGTCGTGCCGAAGCCCAGGGATTCGGCGATCTCCTTGACGGGCATGTCGCTGGAGGCGAGGAGGTTCTTCGCGCGGACAAGACGCCGCCCCAGCTGGTACTGGAGCGGTGAAAGGCCGACCTCCTTGCGGAAGAGATAGCGGAACGACCGGTAGCTGAGGCCGAGGGAGTGCGCGAGCGCCTCGAAGTCGATGGCCTCGCCCGGATGCTCGGCAATGTGCGTCTGCGCCTTGAGGATGGCGTGCACGCCGCCGTCGCGGGCGTTCGGGGCTTCGACGAGCGCGGCCACGAGGCCGGGGACGCAGGCGGCCGCCGCGAAGGGCGTCCGCATCGCCGACGTGAGCAGGTCGGCCACGGTCGAGGCGAAGGCCTGTCGGACGCCGTCCGCGTCGCCGAGCGGGCGCACGTCGCCGCGCGGGTCGAATCCCGCGCCGCCGACGAGCCGGTCGGCCAGGTCGCCGCCGAAGCCGATCCAGTCCGTCGTCCAGCCCGTCCGCGCATTCGGCCGGTAGCGATGCCAGACGCCGGGCGGCAGGACGATGAGCGAGCCGGCCGCGAGCGTGGCGCGCGTGTGCGCGAACTCGATCTCGCCCGCGCCGTTCTCCAGAAGGGTCAACTGCCATTCGGGCAGCGTCCGTCCCTTCTCCCACGTGAAGTAGTACTCGTCCGGATGCCCCGTCGGCGGAAACGCGGCGCCCGGCTGGATGGTGTGGTGGCCGGCGCATGTCACGTACAGGCCCCAGGCCTGTTGGGCGGACGAGACGGGAAAATAGCGATAGGATGCGTTCATGGCCGTGTAGTCTATCATAATTTTGTCAAAAAGTGCAACTTTGTCAAAATGAGGTGTTGCGCCGAAGGGGCGCCGTATGATAAGATACGCACCATGAAACGTGGAGAAGTCGCGAATCGTCAAGGTGTTGCCATTTTTATGGCATTTTTGTCATTTGTTGTTTTCGGTTCCTTCGTGGCCGTTGCCGGGGAGGGACCGCGCGTCGCGCGACGCAAGCCGCTGACGGCGAACGTGGGCGTGGTGAGCGTGGGGCTCGACACGTACTGGAAGCAATGCCCCGGCCTGTTGGCGGACATGGAGAAGAAGGAGGGCGTCTTCGCGGCGAAGCTCGCCGCCCATCAGGTGAAGGTGACGCGGTTCGGCATGAGCGACAATCCGCAGTCCGCCAAGGCGATGGTCCCCGCGATGAAGGCGGCCGACCTCGACATCCTCTTCGTGGACATGGTGACGTACGCGACGAGCTCGACGTTCGCGCCGTTCGTCCGTGAGCTGAACGTGCCGATCGTCCTCTTCGCGCTCCAGCCCGACGACCGGCTCGACTACGAACACGCGACGATCTACAGGCAGCTGCTGAACGACGACCTCTGCTCCGTTCCGGAGTTCACGGGCGTCGC
>ONTV01000056.1:0-11595 GCA_900320855.1 uncultured Lentisphaerota bacterium | reverse complement strand
CGCCAGTGGTGCGCCGTCGCGCACGTCCTGCACGACCTCAAGCGCGCGCGCATCGGCCTCATGGGCCATGTGCTGGAGGCGATGTACGACATGCAGGTCGACCCGACGGCCGTCTCGCGCACGTTCGGCTGCCACGTCGCCCTGTGCGAGCCGGACGAGATCCTGCCCTACTACCGCGAACCCGTCGCGGCGGACGTCGACGCCATGAAGAAGCGCATTCTCGCGTTCTTCGACACGCCCGACCCGGTGAGCGACCCGTGGACGGAGAAGCTGTCCGAAAGGGATCTCGATGTCGCGGCGAAGGCGGCGTGCGCGCTGGAGAAGTTCATCGCGAAACGCAATCTCGACGGCTTCGCCTACTACTACGAAGGCGAGGAGGGGTCGATGACGCGCGAGCTCGTGACGAACTTCATCGTCGGCAATTCGCTCCTCACGGCGGCGGGCTTCCCGATGTGCGGCGAGTTCGACCTCAAGAACTGCCTCGCGATGATGATCTTCGACCGCCTCGACATCGGCGGCAGCTTCGCCGAGTTCCATCCGATCGACTTCGGGCGCGACACGGTGCTCGTCGGCCACGACGGCCCGCACCACCTCAACATCGCGCAGGCGAAGCCCGTCCTCCGTTCGCTCAAGAAGTACCACGGCAAGCCGGGGAAGGGCGCGGGCGTGGAGTTCAACATCAAGGAGGGGCCGATCACGATGATGTCGCTCGGCCTCAAGGCCGACGGCACGTTCAAGTTCATCGTCGCCGAAGGCGAGTCCCTCGCCGGGCCGATTCCGCCGACGGGGAACACGAACACGCACGGCCGGTTCCTGCCGGACGTGCGCACGTTCCTGCGTCGCTGGTCGCTGACGGGCCCGACGCACCACTTCGCGCTTGGCGTGGGCCACCACGCGGCGGAACTGAAAAAGCTCGGCAAGGCCCTCGGCGTCGAGGTCGAGGTCGTCACGCCGGAACGGTAAGGAGGAGTCATGGAAATGAAGAACGGAATCTGGTTCCTGTGTGCGGGTGCCTTGGCGGTCGCCGAGGCTGCGGTTGGCGCGGAGGTCGCGTCTTCCACCCTGCGTGTCGAGTTTGACGCCGCGCGCAAGGGCGATGTTTCGCGGCTGGCCTCGCACGGGCGCGACTACGCCTCGCCGGTCGCGCGCTTCCCGCTGTTCGAGGTCATCTGCTGCAAGGCGGGCCAGTTCACTGTGCGCAAGACGGTTTCCGCGCGCGACGCGAAGAAGTTCAGGCTCGAGCCGCTGACGAACGGCGTCCGCCTCGTCTACCGCGACATCGGCGAATCTCTTGCCGAGGTCGTCTGCACGGTGACGGCGAAGGGCGCTGACGTCGCCTGGCGCATCGCCGCGACGCCGAAGCCCGGCTGGGCGCTCTTCCAGACGCGCTATCCGCAGATCGCCTTGAACGAGCAGCTAGGCGCGTCGCCGGTCGACGACTGCATTGTGATGGGAAACACGAAGGGTGGCGTCCTGCGGTATCCGATGAATCCGCGCCGCATTTACTGGAAAGAGCGTCGGATGCGCCATTATCCGGGCGATCTCGTCTCGCAGTTCGGGTGCTTTTACGACGATAGAGGCGGGCTTTACACGGCGGCCTACGATACGGAGGCGTACACGAAGGCGCTCGTGCTGGATCGCTGGTGGCGCGAGAAGCTGCCGGACGGCAATTACCGCGATGGCAACCTGCTTCTCAGCTGGTCGCGCTATGGCTACAGCGAAGGCTCCGATGCACAGGCTTACGATATCGTGACGCGCGGCTTTGCGGGCCCGCGCGGTGAACCGACGACGTGGTATGACGCCGCCGACATCTACAAGGCGTGGGCGCACCGCCAGAAATGGTGCAAGGCGAAGTTCCTCGACCGCGCGGACTTGCCGGACTGGGCGCGCGAGGCGCCCGCCGTCATGCGCTTCAACCGCGAGTGGTTCGACCGTCCCGACGACCTCAAGTGGTGGCTGACGGAGTACTGGAGCAAGAAGTTCCCCGGCGTGCCCCTGATCGCCATCCTTGAAGGGTGGGAGCATCATTGGGACTGGGTGACGACGGA
Organism: uncultured Lentisphaerota bacterium; assembly: GCA_900320855.1. Taxonomy (GTDB): domain Bacteria; phylum Verrucomicrobiota; class Kiritimatiellia; order RFP12; family UBA1067; genus UBA1067. The sequence continues at coordinate 9,547 of ONTV01000056.1, read as the reverse complement.
ATACTTCCCCTGCTACCCGTCCGATGAGAAGTTCAAGGAGATGATGGGCTGGATCAAGGCGGCCGGCGGGCATCCGTGGGCGTGGCCAGGCGGCCACCACTGGAACGTCACGGTTGGTAAGAGGAAGGACGGCACCTACAAGCTCGACTTCTCGAAGGACTTCTGGGCGCGCGTCGCCCCGCACGCCGTGCGCGATCCGGACGGCAAAGTCCATCTGGACGATCTCGTCTGGCTGGGCGGTGGCATGTCGGCCTCGCTCTGTCCGGCCGATCCGTGGACGATCGATTGGTGGAACAAGGACGTCGCCTGCGCGCTTGTCAAGCGCGGCTGCGAAATGGTGCAGGCCGACCAGGACGTGGGCGGACGTGTGCCGAGCTGCTGGAGCACGCAGCACGGGCATCCGCCGGGGCCGGGGCCGTGGGAGACGAAGGCGATGCGCCACCAGTTCGAGACGATGATCGACGAGATGGGCAAGATCTGGCCGAAGGCGATCTTCTCCTTCGAGGAGCCGAACGAGTACTACAACGACATCATGCCGTTCGTCGATTACCGCAACTGCCGCGGCGACGGCGGCGAGTGGGCGTATGCGAGCGTGTTCAACTACCTGTATCACGAGTATGTGAGCCCGTTCCAGTCGGGCGCGGAAATGTACGGACTTCCGCATTGGCTCGCCTTCTGTGCGGCGGACGGCCAGATGCCGCGCCTCCCGGTGCGCCTGGAATACTACTGCGGCAAGAACGTCAACCGGGCGGACATCGCGCGGACGCGGACGTTCTGCGAGAACTGGGTGCGGCTCTACCACGGCGAGGGGCGCAAGTGGCTCGCGCACGGGCGCCAGCTGCGTCCGCCGGAATTCCGTTGCACGATCGTGCCCTACGAAGAGAATTTCCGAGGACGGACGACCAGGAACGTGCAGCCCGTCGTCTATCACGCGCTGTGGGAGGCGCGGGACGGCTCGCGCGCGCTGATGATGGCCAATTCCACGCGGTTCAAGCAGGACGTTGCGTGGAAGACGGCCGACGGCCTGTGGCAGAAAGATGTCATTGAACCGAATGGGCTTAAACTCATTGTCGTCAAACAGAAATGACGCAGAAACGAAAGGAAGCGAGAAATGAAAAGGCTGATGACATTCGCGGCCGCCGGGACGGTGGCTTTCCTGAATGCGGAAACGCTGACCGTCGGAAAGGAGGCATCCCAGTCGGTGACGTCCGCCGCCACCTACGAGAAGGTGACGGTGCACGGCAACCTGACGGTCTCCGGTGCACGGCTCTCAATCCCCGACGGAACCGGCGTAAACGGCGCGGAGAAGGTTGTCGTCTCGTTGGGCCCGGACACGGGCGATGCCGCGACCTTGACCGTGAAGGACGGCGGCGAACTTGGACAGGCGGCCGGCAAGGGCGAAATACTTGAAGTCGGCGCGAACGGCGGCTGGGGGCGTGTGGACGTGCAGTCGGCGGCGGACAACGCCTTTCGCCTACGTTATTTCGACATCGCGGCCGCCGCGACGCCGCCCGAAGACGATCCGACCGTGCTGACGGTGGGCGGTACCGTGAACCTGCGAAGCCTGCGGAACAAGTCGTCCAAGACCGTGAAGGTGGAGTTCGCGGGCGGCAAGCTGAACGCGACGGATTCAAGCGGCTTTGTCTGGTTCGAGAATGGACAGGAAGAGGGCGCGTTTGTCCTTGAAGGCCGCGAAGGTAGCGCCATCCGGTTCTGCAACAACGGGCAGCCGGTTCGCGTCTTGTCAAAGGGCGGCAAGGTGAAGACGGCGGGTCCGTGCGCCTTCATTGCCGAGGGCTGGGTTTCCAAAGACGCCTGGACGAAACTCGTCCTGAGCGATTCGGGTGTTGTCTGGGAGAATACAGGCGACTTCCGCCTTCAGGAGGGCGTTGACGTGACGTGCGACGGTGCCCTGCCGACCGGCGCTCAGACGGGTTCTGTCGTGTTCGACGCGGTCAAGAGCAAGATTCCGCTCGTCCTCGACCTCAACGGCTGCACGAACGCGGTGAACGGCATCGTCGACATGAAGGGCGACAGCGTCGTGACGAACTCTTCGGCAAAGGTCCTTTCCGTGCTGCGCCTCGGCACGGCGAAGGGCGGCGCATTCTCGGCGCGCGCGGGCGGTCAGTTGCGCATCGAGCAGCTGGGACAGGAGATTGCGCTGAGCAACGCCGTGGTGGATTGTGCGTATGTGCTGTGCAACGGCACGTTGCGCGTCACGGGCGACTCGTCGATCGCCACGTTGGATGCGGGCAAGGACACCGCCGTCATCGTGGACGGCGTGACGCTGACGTTGGGGACGCTGCGCGACAACGGCGCAACGTTCACCTGTGAAAATGGCGGCAAGATCGTGCTGTCGAAGGGCGGCACGGGCGTGCGGGGCATCGGCGTTGCGGGCGGCATACTCGCGCCCAGCTTGAATGGATCGGGCACGTTGGAGAAGACGGGTGTCGAGACGTTGGTCGTGCATCAAGAGGCCGCTGCATTCCCGTGGAGCGTCCATGTTGCGGAAGGCACACTGCGGTTCTCCGGCACAGGCGGCTGCACGAACGAATGGTGGCGCTGGACGATCAAGGAGGCGAATGCATGGATCGTGGAACTGGCGTCGATCGGTCTCTTCCGTCCGACCGCAGAGCCGGAGAAGTGGATGCCCGAGCCGACCCTGAACGTTAAGCCGGCGCCTGCCGGGACGTCTGCCGAGGAGCTTGCCCAAAACCAGTCGTTCATTGACAGCGCCATCCAATTGGCCAGAGAAAGCGAGACATCCGGCACCTATGCGACGGGTTATGACAATTTGTTCGCCAACAATCCTGCGCGCATTTTCCGGACGCAGAGTACACAGATCCCTTATGCGAACAAGCCGGAGAGCTGGATTCCCGTCACGTTCCGCATCGCTTCCGACCACATTGTCGGATACTCGCAGCGCATGGGCTGGACGACGGCCAGCCGCTTCCCGCGCGTCTTCTCGCTGGAGACGAGCGCCAACGGCACGGAGTGGACAACGGCTCTGTCCGTGGACAGCCTTGTCTGGTCGGGAGCTGCGTCCTGGTATCTCGGCACGACAGACTCGGCGACGCGCGCCGTTTGTCCGAACCCGCTGACGATCGCGGGCTATGACGCGCCGGGCGCGGCGGGTCTCGCGGCGGACGTGGATGTCCGCGTCGATGCGGGCGCGATGCTCGACCTTGCGAACGTCACGGAAGAGTCCGCGCGCACAGTCTCGTCCCTCACCGTGGACATGAGCAAGGGTGGCGGCACGATTCGCGGGCTGGCCGTGGCGGAGACGGGGACGCTGACGCTCGTGAACGTCGCCTCCAAGAGTGCGCTGAAGAATGCGCTCATCCTGTCGCTTCCGGATGCGGTGGGCGCGGCGAACTTCGCGAACTGGACGTTGCGCGTGGATGGCAAGGTGTTGGCGCGGCAGATCGTGTGGAGGGACGGTGCGGTGCGCATCCTCCCGCCCGGCTGCCTGTTCATTCTCAAGTGAGAAACGAAAGGGAAGAGGGCGGGCATGAATCGCGAAGAAGGAAACAGGGAGTCCCTGTTCGCATGTGCGGCCGCGCTGGCTGTCGTCGGACTCGCCGGCGTGGCGTGGGGTGCGCCGGAGCGGACGGCGCCGAAGAAGGACGTGGAGGTGGTGGCCGTCTACTATCCGCACTGGCACAAGTACCCGAAGGGCACGGAATGGTTCGGCGCGGCGTGGGCCGAGGGCGAATGGGGATTCGTCAAGTCCGCGCGCCCGCGCTTCCCCGGCCACCGGCAGCCGCTCGTGCCGTATCCCGGCTATCTGGACGGGGCAGATCCGAAGGACGTCGAGACTGAGATCGCGCTTGCGGCGAACGCGGGCATCGACGTCTTCCTTTACGACTACTACTGGTACGGTGGACAGGTTACGCAGGAGGAGGCGCTGGAGAAGGGCTTTCTCCAGGCGAAGAATCGCGACCGCCTGAAGTTCGCGCTCATGTGGTGCTACCACGAACGGCGCGACCAGTTCAGGCCCGAACGCGGCGCACCGCGTCGGCGGCTGATGACGCTCGACCATACGCCGGAGGAGTTCCTGGGCCTTATCGACCACGCGATCGCGCGCTACTTCAACAAGCCGGAGTACTGGCGCAAGGACGGGAAGCTGTTCTTTTCCATTTACGAGGCGGCCTATCTTTGGCGCACGTGGGGAAAGGATGCGAAGAAAGTGCGCACGGCCATGGACGAGGCACGGCGGCGCGTCCGTGCGGCGGGGTTGGGGGAGCTGCACCTAAATGCGCAGAATCTGAGGCCGTCCCAGGTTCCGCTCGCTGTCGAGATGGGGTTCGACTCGGTCACAGACTACGGCTTCGGCGTGTGGAACGTGCCGAAGTATGGGGCGCGCTACGCGGCAGGCGAGTGGCTGTTCGACTACGGGGAGATCGACGGTGTTTTGCAGAAGCACTGGGAGGCGATGGGCGAGACGGCGCTTCCCTACTTGCCGATCGTGCCGACGGGATGGGACTCGACGCCGCGTTGCCGGTTGGATGAACCGTTTCCGTGGAAAGGCAAGGAGAACTATCCCTACTGCGGTACCTACACGAACAATACCCCCGACAAGTTCGAGAAGTACTTGCGCGACGCCAAGGCGCACGTCCTCTCCGATCCGAAGAAGCCAGGCGTCGTCTACGTCAACGGCTGGAACGAGTACACGGAGGGAACGTATCTCCTGCCGAACAACTTCGATGCGGACGGCGCCCTGCGCGCGATCGCCGCCGTGTTCGGACGGCATCCTGCGAACGAGTACACGTACATAAACCCGTCGAACAAGAAACTGTATACCGTGCCCGCCGCGACGCACGAGAATGTGGCGTACGGGTCGCACCCGCAGCAGAAGCTCGACGTCTTTTTGCCGCAGGGAGAGAAGGGTGCCACGCCCGTCATCGTCTATTTCCACGGCGGCGGCTGGGAGGGCGGCGCGATCGTCGACCACATTCTCGGCTCGTCGCTGAAGACGTTGCTAGACCGCGGCGTCGCCGTGGTCGCGGTCGGCTACCGCTACCTGCGAGAGGCGCGGCTCGCGGGCGAAAAGCCGCCGGTGAAGGCGTGTCTTGACGACTGCGAGGCGGCGGTGCGCTTCGTGAAGGCGCACGCGAAGGACTGGAACCTCGACGTCTCGCGTCTCGCCCTCGCGGGCGGCAGCGCGGGCGCGTGCACGGCGCTCTACCTCGGCCTCAAGGACGACAACGCGCTTGGCGTCGCGGCACTCGGGCCGATCATCGCCCAGACGTCGCTCGACCCGCAGGAGACGCGGGAATGGATTCCGAACGCGACCTATGGCGGGCATGCGTTCGGATTCCGGAATTTCGACGACTGGCTGGCGCACCGGGAGCAGGTTCTGCCGTGGATCGAGCGGGTCTCGCCGGCCGCGCTCGTGCGGAAGATCGCGCCGGCGCGCGCGCCGAAGATGTTCCTTCAGTACGGCTCGATTCCGAAGCCGGGCGAACAGGCGAAAGACCCGACGCATTCGGGCGCGTTCGGCGTCCGCTTCAAGGCGATCTGCGACGCGCGCGGCATTCCGTGCAAAGTATCGGCTGGCGGGCGTCTCCCGTGCTATGGCGACACATTCAAGTGGCTCGCCGATTCACTCCAAAACGGGAAAGAAAGGTAATTGCGCATAATGTTCGCGATGCAATGTGCGCGTGGAGCGGTATGCCTTGTTTTAGGGCTCAGTGTGCTGTTCAAGGCTTGGGCTTCTGGCGACGATGTCTGTCTGAGCAACGGCGTTTTCGCCGTCGAGCTGGACTCTTCCAACGGAGGGTTGTCGTCGCTGCGCCTGCACGACGACCCCGACCGCATGAACTGGATCGAGGGCCTGGAGACGTGGGGCGTTCCCGTCGGCATGGAGTTCGCCGGGGTGGAACGGCAGGGCGACACGTGGATCTCCCGCTACCGCAAGGGCGTCCTGAAACTCGCCGTCGAGCGCACGCCGGGACGGACGTTCCTGCGCGAGCGTTTCGTCTTCCGCAATACGGCGGACTACGACCTGTACTTCCTGCGCGGACAGCTTGGCGTTTTCGCGACGTTCAACGACAGCTACGCCGACGCGGCGACGTGCGAGACGAAGCGTTGCCACGCCCACATCTGGTGCGGCGGCGCGAATTCGTACGTCCACGCGCTCAAGATGGGGCCGTTCCCGACCGAACTGGCGCTCATCCTCACGCAGGGCGACCTGGACGCCTACAGCGTCCGCCGGGTCGCGAAGGAGATCAGCAACGACCGAGGCGACTTCGTTCTCCATCCCGCGCCGCTGCATTTCCTGCCGGGCGAGACGAAAGTCCTCGAATGGGAGCTGGCCGCGTTCCCCTCGGGCGCTTTCAAGGCCGAGCTTCTCACACGGCGCGGCACGGCGTGGATTCAGTTCGAGCAGGAGACGATCTTCCCGGACGAGACGTTCCGGATCGTCGCGGAGTGTGCGTATGAACCCAAGTCGGTCAAGGCCTTCTGCAACGGCGCGGAGATTCCCTTTCGCCTCGACGGTCGGCGGATCGTCGTCGAGCATCGTCCGCAAGCCGTCGGCGAGCACCGCTTCACGTTCGAGGCGGACGGGCGCCGGTTCCGGGCGAACGGGTACGTCTCGGACGACCCGGACACGGTGATCGACCGCCGCGTGCGGTTCATCATCCGCAAGCAGCAGATGACGGATCCGCGCAGTCCGCTCTGTGGGGCCTATCTCATCTACGACAACGAGGACAAGTCGCCGTACTTCGACTATTCGGCGGGCAACCACAACGCCTGCCGCGAACGGCTCGGCATGGGGCTTCTCGTCTGCCGCTATCTCCGCGAACGGCCGGACGACGCCGAGGTCGCGCGTTCGCTCGACCTGTTCGAGGCGTTTGTCCTGCGGGAGATCTTCGACGAAGAGACGGGCGAGGTCTGCAACAACATCGGCAAGAACGCCAAATACAAGCGGCTCTACAACGCCCCGTGGCTGATCACGTTCTGGCTCGAGATGTACCGACTGCGCGGCGATGGGCGCTATCTGGTCTGGATCGAGCGCGCCATCCGCAACTACTATGTGAAGGGCGGCGCGAAGTTCTACCCGAACGGCAGCGTTTTCTCGGACGCGGTTCAGGCGATTCGCGACGCGGGCCAGACGGCGGTCGCGGACGAGTTGGCCGGGCGTGTCCGCGAGCATGTCGGGACGATCCGGCAGAACGGCGTCCTCTATCCGCCGCACGAGGTCCGGTTCGAGCAGACGATCGTCACGCCGGCCCTGTCGATCCTCTCGGCGTATTACGCCCTCGTCGATGCCGACCCCGCCGTGCGGAACGAAGCCAGCCGGCATGTCGAACTCCTCGTGCGCTTCGATGGCGAGCAGCCGGACCACAAGTGGAACTCCCTGCCGGTCCGCCATTGGGACGGTTACTGGGCTGGGAAGCGCGCGCTGTACGGGGATACGCAGCACTACTGGAGCTGCCTGACGGCCTATGCGCTCCTGCTGCACGGGAGGAACGTCGGCGATGTCGCGCTTCGCGCACGCGCCCGCAAGATGTTGCGCAACCTGCTCTGCCAGTTCTTCCCGGACGGTTCCGCGTCCTGCGCATATCTGCACCCTTACACCGTGACGATGCTGCGTCCGGACGGCACGCCGCTCGAACCGCCGCGCCGCGGCGAGTTCTTCGACCCGTGGGCGAACGACCAGGACTTCGCGCTCTACTATCTGCTGCGCATACGCGGCGAGTTTGGCCTGTCATTGAAGGAGAAAGAGAAATGAGCCGATGCTGTTCGGCGGGTTTGTTGTGCGTCGGTCTTGTTTTGTCCGCCCATGGCGCGGATCGGGTCGAGCTGAACGACGGCTGGCTGTTCACGTCGGAGGAGGCGATCGCCCCCGGCCGCGCGTTTGCCATCCCGGCGATGCTGGACATGCTGGACGGCCAGCGCCGCGACCTGCTGGAGACGCCGCGCGCGTCTCGCGTCCCCGTGGGCGCCGAGCCGGGCGAGGGGCATCCGTACCTGAAGCCGGATTTCAAGGCGAAGGGCTGGGCGCCCGTGCGCGTACCGCACGACGCGGGCATCGTCTATTCGTTTTCCTACGATCTGAATCCGTTTGACGGCTATCTGCCGGGAACGGGTGTCGCGTGGTACCGCATTGCCTTCCAGGTCGGGGACGGGAAAATCAGGCTTTCGCGCGGTGAGCTCGTGCGCGAGAAGGGCGGGCGCGTCTTCTTCGACTGCGACGGCGCGATGGCGTTCCCGATGGCGTGGCTCAACGGCGCGTTCGTAGGCGGTTGGCCCAACGGCTACATGCCGTGGCGCGTCGATTTGACCGATGCGCTGAAGGAAGGCGAGAACGTGCTCATGATCCGAACCTGGCGTCCCGAAAACTACGCCCGCTGGCACACGGGCGTCGGGCTGACGCGCCGTTGCTGGCTCGAGTCCGTCCCCGCCGATTACGTCGTCCCCGATTCCATCTGCATCACGACGCCGGACGTGACGCGCGAACGGGCGACCGTCAAGATTGTCTGGGAAATGGCGAAGAGCGGACGGAAGGAGCGGACGTTCACGGTCGAGAATCCGCGTTTGTGGGACATGGATGATCCGTACCTGTACACCGTCGATGTCGAGGGCGTTCCCTGCCGTTACGGCATCCGCACGATCGACTGGACGACGGATGACGGCTTTCACCTGAACGGGCGGCGCGTGCAGATCAAGGGGTTCTGCTTTCACCAGGACCTCTGTTCGCTCGGCGCGACCGCGAACCGCACGGCCATCCGCCGCCGTCTCGAAAAGGCCAAGGCGCTCGGCATGAACGCCGTGCGCATGAGCCACTACCCGCACGCGTCCGACTGGTACGAACTCTGCGACGAGCTGGGGCTTCTCGTGATGGACGAACTGACGGACGCCTGGAGCTTCCCCAAGCTCTTCAACGACTATCACCTACTCTTCGCGGACTGGCACGAGCGCGACGTGCGTACGCTGATCCGCCGCCACCGCAATCATCCGTCCATCGTCATCTGGTCGCTCGGCAACGAGATCTGGGAATCGCGCACGGGGGCGAAGAACTGGCCGCTCTTCCAGAAGAATGGCGTGGAGATGGTGCGCATCGCGCATCAGGAGGATACGATGCGTCCGATGACGACGGCGAACGACAACGCGGACGTCTGGCGCTCGCCGCTCGCGCAATTCACGGACGTCTACGGGTTCAACTACCGTCCCGAGGACTATGCCGCCTACCGTGCGCGCTGGCCGGGACGGCCCGTCGTCGGCACCGAGACGATGTGCACGCAGACGAGTCGCGGCGAATACGGGTTCGATTTCGTCGGCAAGGCGGACGGTCCCTGGGGACTGCCGCAGCCGGGGCGGACCTATGTCGATTACCATTCCTCCTCCTACGGCCATCATGCGATCAAGCCGGCGGACCTCGAGTGGGCGCAGCAGGATGCGAATCCGTTCGTCGCGGGAAGTTTTGCCTGGACGGCGTTCGACTTCTGCCCGACGGCGAAGATTCCCGTGACGGTTTCCGTTACGGGCGCGGGGCGGTTCCACGCGGCGGAAAACGGAGACGAAACGGATTTCACGTGGT
>ONTV01000004.1 GCA_900320855.1 uncultured Lentisphaerota bacterium | reverse complement strand
CGTCGTCCGGCGCGCGGCGATGAGATACGTCCTCGCACCGCTCGCGGGCTTCACGGACGCGCCGTTTCGCCGCCTCTGCTTCGAGGGCGGGGCGGATCTCGCGTACACCGAAATGGTGTCCGCCGCCGGCTTGGCGCATGGCTCGTCGCCGACGCGGCACCTGATGGAGACGATGCCGGGCGAAGGCCCGGTCGCCTGTCAGGTCTTCGGCGCGAAGGAGACGGATCTCGCCTGTGCCGCGCGTGCGGTCGAGGCCGTGCGCGACCGCTTCGTCGAGCTGAACCTCAATGCGGGCTGTCCGATGACGAAGGTGACGCGCGAGGGGGCGGGCGCGAAGCTCGTCGAAGACCCTGCGCGCGTCTACCGTCTGCTCACGGCCCTGCGCGAGAACACGTCGCTGCCCGTCACGCTCAAGACGCGCCTCGGGCCGCATCCGGGGCGGACGACTGTCTTCGAGCTGCTGGACGCGGCCGAGCGCGCGGGCGCGCGCGGCTTCATCCTCCACGCGCGCTACACCTCGCAGCTGCACGGCGGGCCGGTGCATCTCGAAACGCTGGCGGAGGTCGTGCGGCGCGCCCGCGTGCCCGTGACGGGAAACGGCTCCGTCACGGACGCGAAGACGGCGGCGGCGCTGGCGGCGACGGGCGTCTCGGCCGTCATGGTCGGCCGCGCCGCGCTCGCGAACCCGTCGATCTTCCGGCGGCTGAAGGGGACGGACGGGGACGCGGCGGCGCGTCCGAATCCCGTCGAGGCCCATCTCGCCTATCTGCTCGCCTTCCGCGAGCAGCTGGCGGCGCATTTCCCGGAAGACCATGTCCCGTCCGTGGACGGGTTCGTCTCCGTGAAGATGCACACGCACCTCTTCCGCTACTTTGCGGGGCGCCCCGGCGCGGCCGCGCTGCGCGCGCGCCTCAACGCCGTCCGGACGCTGGCGGAAGTCCGCAGCGCCCTTGATTCGCTTGCGCTTCCGTGAGGCAGGGCCTCGCGCCTCCTGGACGGAAAGGCCGATTTTGTTCGTTTTGTTGGCGTAAAATTTTTGCGTTTTTTTGGCGCTATTGTCCGCCAAAGATGATATAATACGCACCGTCTCAAAAAACAAGGAGGGACATTACGATGATGGACAAGAAGGAATTGCAGCAGTACATCGACAAGTACAGGAAGTATCTCCTCGAATCCGTGGAGTGGTGGCAGAAGCATTCGCCGGACACGAAGCACGGCGGCTTCTACAACTATCTCGGACGCGACGGCAAGGTGCTCTTCACGGACAAGAACGTCCGGCAGCAGGGGCGTGACGTCCTCCTGTTCGCGCGCGCCTACAACGAGATCGAGCCGCGCAAGGAGTGGCTGGACCTCGCGCTCCAGGGCATCGCGTTCATCGAGGACCACTGCTTCGACGACCGGGACGGCCGCACCTACTACGAGGTGACGGAAGACGGGCGGCCCGTCCGCAAGCGCCGCTACGTCGTCACCGAGCACTACACGGTGATGGCCTACATCGAGCTCTACAAGGCCACGAAGGACCCGGCCTGGAAGGCGAAGGCCGAGAAGCTCTACAAGACGATCATGATGTACTACTACAACCCCGAGCTGCTGCCGCCGAAGTACTATCCGGCGCGCAAGGTGCGGGCGCACAACATCCCGATGATCATCTCGTGCACGTCGATCATGATGCGCGAGCTCGGCGGCGACACGTCGCTCTACGACAAGACGATCGCGACGTGCTTCAAGGAGGTCTATTCGACGTTCATGGACTACGACAAGAAGGCCCTGCGCGAGATCGTGAACGCCGACGGCACGCCGTGCGAGACGCCGGAGGGCCGCACGATCAACCCCGGCCACTCGATCGAGACAAGCTGGTTCACGATGGAGGAGGCGAAGTACCAGAAGGACGAGCAGCTCCTCAAGAACGGCCTCCAGGTCCTGGACTGGGCGCTGGACTGGGGGTGGGACACCGTGCAGGGCGACGGCGGGATCATCTACTTCCGAAACGTCGACGAGCCCGAGGGCCACGAGCCGGACCAGTACGAGCACGAGCTCAAGCTCTGGTGGCCGCAGAACGAGGCGATCTATGCGACGTTCCTGGCCTACACGCTCACAAAGGACGAGAAGTACCTCGACTGGTTCAAGAAGATCGAGACGTGGTTCTTCGACCACTTCATCGACAAGGAATACGGCGAGATCATCAAGTACCTCCGCCGCGACGGCACGCCGTCCTGCACGATGAAGGGCACCCGCTGGGCCGGCGCGTTCCACTATCCGCGCATGCTCTTCAACCTCATCCGCCTCATGCAGGAGGAGCTCGCGAAATGAGCTACGCGGAGCGGATGGCGCGCCTGACGGCGCGGAAGGTCGCCCAGACGGCCGAGAAGCAGGCGAAGCTCGGGGCGCGCGACGAGGACGACTACGGCCTCGTCCTGCCCCCCGAGACGTTCGTGGCCGACCTGCCCGTCCGGGACGCGACCGGGCAGTTCTCCGGCCCGCGCGCCTGGGCGGCGAACTTCCACTGGCTCATGGCGAACCATCCGCTCTACATCGACCCCGACGACGCGATCGCCGGCCGCTGGATGTTCATGCTCTCGCGCATGCGCCTCGGCTACCAGCTCTCGCGCTCGAACTTCGCGTTCGACTACTCCGACCTCGAGCCGCTCCAGAAGAAGTACGACATCACGACCGGCATCGGGAAGGACGCGCACTTCGCGCCCGACTACGCGATCGGCCTCGGACTCGGCTGGGGCGGGCTCCTCGCGAAAGTCCGCGCGGCGCGGCGGACGTTTGCCGCCGACCCGGTCGCGTCCGAGCTGCTGGAGGCGGAGGAGACGACGATTCTCGGCGTGCAGACGTGGATTCGCCGCCTGTCCGAGGCGGCCGCCGACCGGTCGATGACCGAGGCGGACGGTGAGCGGCGCGCGAACCTCGTCCAGATGGCGCGCACGTGCCGCGCGATCGTCGACGCGAAGCCGACGACCTTCCGCGAGGCCGTGCAGTGGATCGCCGTCTTCAATATGGCCTCGCGCACCTACAACCGCGACGGCGCGGGCGGGCAGCTCGACGAGCTCCTGCGGCCCTACTACGAGGCCGATACGGCGGCGGGGCGCCTCACCGACGACGAGGCCGAGTTCCTCTGCTTCTGCCTTCTGCTTAACGATCCCCACTACTACCAGCTCGGCGGGCCGGCCCCGGACGGACGCGACCAGACGAGCCGCATGAGCTTCATCATCCTGGAGGCCGCCGCGAAGCTCAAGTCGAGCTGCAACCTGACGATCCGCGTCTGGGACGGCATGGATCGCCGCCTCTATCGGCGCGGCGTCGAGATCCTCCTCGCGAACCGCCTCGGCTATCCGCGCTTTTCGGGCGACAAGGCCCTTGTCGCAGGCTTCATGAAGAATGGCTATTCGGCGGAACTTGCCCGCAGCCGCATCGCCGTCGGCTGCAACTGGATGTCGCTGCCGGGGCTTGAGTACACGCTCAACGACGTCGTGAAGATCAACGTCGCCAAGGTCTTCGAGGTCGCGTTCGCCGAATCGGATTCGCTCGCGGAACTGGAGGCGAACTACCGCCGGCACTTCCGGGCGGCCGTCGCCGTGACGGCGCAGGGCATCGACTTCCATCTCGACCACCAGTACCTGAACGAGCCGGAGCTGCTCCTGAACCTCCTCTCGCACGGGCCGATCGAGAAGGGCAAGGACGTCTCGCACGGCGGCGCGACGTACTACAACATGGCGATCGACGGGGCGGGCCTCGCCGTCGTCGCGGACAGCTTTGGCGCGCTTGAGGAGCGCGTCGAGACGGAGAAGTCCCTCACGTTCGAGCAGGTCAAGGCGGCCGTCGCGTCGAACTTCGCGGGCGACGAGGGCGAGCGCATCCGCTGCCTGCTCGACGCCTCCGGCCGCTACGGCCACGGCGGCACGGCGGCCGACCGCTGGGCGGTGCGCCTCACCGGGATCCTGGACGACGAGATCGCCGGCCACACGACGCCGCACGGCTTCAAGCTGATTCCCGGCTGGTTCACGTGGGCGGACACGATCCGCTTCGGAAAGGCCGTCGGCGCGACGCCGAATGGGCGCAAGGCGGGCGAGCCGATCTCGCACGGCGCGAATCCTCTGCCCGGCTTCCGCAAGGACGGTGCGCTGACCGCGATGGCGCGGGCCATCGCCGACGTCCAGCCCGGCTACGGCAACACCGCCCCCTGGCAGCTGGAGGTCGACCTTGGGCTTGCGGACGATCCGGGCGCCGTCGACAAGGTCATGGCGCTCCTGGACGGACATTTCGCGCTGGGCGGCACGCTCGTCAACATCAACGTCGTGGACGCCGAGAAAATTCGCGCCGCCCACAAGGACCCGTCGAAATACCCCGACCTCGTCGTGCGCGTGACGGGATTCACCGCCTACTTCAATTCGCTCTCGCCCGCGTTCCGCGAACTCGTGGTGAAGCGCCTCGTCAAGGAGACGATCTAAATGCTCTTGAACGGAATCGACTGGGCCGTCATCGCCGCGTTCTTCGCCGTGCTGGCGCTCATCCCGTCCGTCGCCGCGCGCCGCGCGAAGCGGACGGCGAACGACTTCTTCACGTCCGGCCGCTCCATGTCCTGGTGGCTCATCGGCTTCTCGATGGTTGCGGCGACGACGGCGACGGACAGCGCGAACTTCTTCACCGAGGTGATCCGCCGCGACGGCATGAGCGGCAACTGGGTCATGTGGGCGTTCATCCTGACGGGGCTGCTCACCGTCTTCGTCTACGCGAAGCTCTGGGTCAAGTCGGGCGTGACGACGGACATCGAGTTCTACGAGCTGCGCTATTCGGGGCGTCCGGCGGCGTTCCTGCGCGCGTTCCGCACGCTCTACCTCGGCATCGTCTTCAATGTGCTCGTCCTCGGCAACGTGATCCTCGCAGCGCTCAAGATCGGCGTCGTTCTCTTCGGCATCGAGCCCTCGACCATCTACTGGGTCACGGTCGTCGCCGCCGTCGTCTACACGTTCTTCGGCGGCATCCGGGGCGTCATCTGGACGGACTTCTTCCTCTTCCTCGTCATCATGGCCGGCGCGGTCGCGGCGATGGTCTATGGCCTGCGTCTCCCGGAAGTCGGCGGCATGGCGGGCATCGTCGCGAACCCCGAGACGGCGAAGCGGCTCTCGCTCCTGCCCGACTTCTCGTCGTGGGACACGCTGCTCGTCGCGTTCGTCATTCCGCTCGCCGTGCAGTGGTGGAACGTCTGGAAGGCGGGCAGCGAGCCGGGCGGCGGCGGCTACATCGTCCAGCGCATGCTGACGGCGAAGTCGGAGACGCACGCGCTCGGCGGCACGCTCTTCTTCAACGTCCTCAACTGGGTGATCCGCCCGTGGCCGTGGTATGTCGTCGGGCTCTGCTCGGTGATCGTCTACCCCGACCTCGCCTCGATCCAGGCGGCGTTCCCGAAGGTCGATCCTGCGCTGATCCACGGCGACATGGCCTATCCGGCGATGCTGACGAAGGTCCCGAATGGCTGGCTCGGCCTCGTCGCCGCGTCGATGATGGGTGCGCTCTTCTCGACGGTCGCGGCGCACCTCAACCTCGGCAGCGCCTACGTGGTGAACGACTTCTGGAAGCGGTTCGTCCGGCCGGCGGCGGGCGACCGCGAGCTCATCTGGGTCGGTCGCGTCGCGATGTGCGCGCTTCTCCTGCTCGGCTGTGCGCTCGCGCCGCATCTCAAGAGCGCGAAGGCCGCCTTCGACCTCATGCTCCTCATCGGCGCGGGCTCGGGCGCGATCTTCCTTCTGCGCTGGTTCTGGATGCGCATCAACGCCTGGACGGAGCTGACGGGCATGTTCGTCTCCTTCGCCGTCGCGCTCGTCCTCCAGTTCGGGTTTGCCGACTGGCCGTCGTGGCGGAAGATGCTCGTCACGATCGCGGTGACGTCCGTTAGCTGGCTCGCCGTCACGCTGCTGACGAAGCCGACGGATGCGGCGACGGCGGCGCGCTTCAAGGCGGCGGTGCGGGCGGACGGACGCGATGTCGGCAAGGGCCTTCTCCTCATGGCCGTCGCGTCGTTCGCGATCTTCGACCTGATGTACATGGTGGGCGCGTGGGTCTACGGCTGGTACGCGAAGGCGGCGGTCGCGACGGTTCTCGCGCTCGGCGCGTCGGCTTTCGTCTGGCGGAGAATCCGCGCGCGCTGATGGGTCTCGTCTTCGACATCAAGCGCGGCAGCGTGAAGGACGGGCCCGGCCTTCGGACGAGCGTCTTCCTGAAGGGCTGTCCCCTGCGCTGCGTCTGGTGCCACAATCCCGAGTCGCAGGCCGCCGTGTCCCAGCGGGCCGTGGCGACGGGCGAAGTCTGCGGGCGCGAGATGTCCGTCGGGGAGGTCCTGGACGAAGTCCTTGCCGACCGGCCGTTCTACGGCGCGGACGGCGGCCTCACGCTCACGGGCGGCGAGCCGACGATGCAGCCGGACTTCGCCGCCAACCTGGCGGCGGCGGCGCGGGCGCAGGGCGTCTCCGTCGCGCTCGACACGTGCGGCGAGGCGCCGTGGGCGGCGTTCGCGCGCCTCTTGCCGCACGTCGATCTCTTCCTCTATGACCTCAAGTGCCTCGACGACAATCGGCATCGCGCGCTGACGGGCGTCGGCAACGCGCGGATCCTCGACAACCTGCGCC
The DNA here is from genome assembly GCA_900320855.1 of uncultured Lentisphaerota bacterium. Classification (GTDB taxonomy): domain Bacteria; phylum Verrucomicrobiota; class Kiritimatiellia; order RFP12; family UBA1067; genus UBA1067. Next base: position 26,184 of record ONTV01000004.1, on the reverse strand, counting down.
GCCTCGATGCGGCGGGCGCGCGGCTCTGGATTCGCTGTCCGCTCGTGCCGGGGCTCAATGACGCGGACGCCGACCTGGCCGCGCTGCGGGACTTCGTCGCGGGCCTGCGCGGCGTCGAGAGGGTGGAGGTCTGTCCCTACCATGCGCTGGGCCTTGAGAAGTACGCGAAGTTCGGCATCCCCGTGCGCCTCGACCGCACGTCCGAGCCGACCGCCGCCGACCGTGCCCGCTGGCGCGCCGCGCTGGGCCTTGGTTGAGTCGTGTGTTGCTCCGAATGTCCCCGCGTGCGGCGGGGGCGAATTGTGGTATAATACGCCGAAGAATCGGGGCTTGTTCCGCGTGGTCGGCGCGGGGCTCCGAGAGGGCGCTGATTGAACGGAAGAAAGCAATGAAGAAACAGATGCTGATGACGACGGTGGCCGCGCTGGCGGCCGGAACCCTGGTGGCGGCGGTCGAGCCGCCGGCGAAACGGAGCTTCGGGCGGCTCTCGGACGGCACGGAGACCGCGCTCTACACCTTGCGCGGCGCGGGCGGGCTGGCGTTGGACGTCAGCGACTACGGCGGACGGCTCGTGCGCTGCTACGCGCCCGACCGCTTCGGCAACTTGGCGGACGTCACGCTGGGCTGGAACACGGCGGCGGAGTACGAGAAGAACGGCTTCTCGATGGGCACGCTCATCGGCCGCTTCGGCAACCGCATCCGCGACGGCCGGTTCACGCTGGACGGAAAGTCGTACCAGCTGCCGATCAGCGAGGACAAGCCGCCGCGCCACAACAACCTCCACGGCGGGCCGGACGGATGGGACACGAAGGTCTGGCAGGCGCGGCCCTTCGTCGAGGGCGAGACGGTCGGCCTCGTGCTGTCGCTCGTCTCGCCGGACGGCGACATGGGCTTCCCCGGCACGGTCGTCTGCAAGGTGACGTACCGCGTCCTGCCGACGAACGTCTGGACGATCGACTACGAGGCGACGACGGACAAGCCGACCGTCCTCAACCTGACGCACCACAGCTACTGGAATCTCGCGGGCGAGGCGAGCGGCGACGTCCTGAAGCAGGAACTCCAGATCTTCGCCGACCTCTACACGCAGACGGACGCCGGCCTCATCCCGACGCAGCATGCGCCCGTTACGGGGACGGGCTTTGACTTCACGTCGCCGCGTCCGATCGGTTCGCGGGCCGCGTGGATGGCCGCCCAGCCGGCGAACTGGCCGATGGACGGCTGGTACGACCACAACTTCGTGCTGCGCGGCGCGCCCGGCGAGCTGCACCCGGCCGCGACGATGCGCGATCCCGCGTCGGGCCGTCGTCTGGAGGTCTGGACGACCGAGCCGTGCCTGCAGATGTACGGCGCGCAGAACATGGACGGCACGCTCCCGGCGAAGGCGGCGGGGCGGACGCTGCCGACGTTCGCGGGCGTCGCGCTTGAGACGCAGCACGCGCCGGATTCGCCGAACCGGCCCGACTTCCCGACGACGGTCCTCCGCCCGGGCGAGACGTTCCGGAGCCGCACCGAATACCGCTTCTTAGCGGACTGAGACGTCGGCCTGAACTCCTCGGCGTCCGATGGTCCTCTCCTTTCTTGTCGCGGCTGTCATCGCCTTTCCGAGGGAAGGTCAGCGGTTGCCGTTCCTCGAACGGTGCTACGTGTCGGGTGCGGTCGCGCCGGGGACGACGAATGTCCTTGTCCAGGGGCGTAACGTCGCGGTGCATCCGCTTGGCGGGTGGGTCACGATGGCGGACGTCGTCGCGGGCACGAATGTCCTTGACGTCGCGGGCGTGAGGCGCACGTTCGTCGTCGGGAAGCGTCCCGCGCCGACCGCGACGTCCGGCGTCGCGCCCAAGCCCCCCGCGAAAGTCTACGCGAAGCTCCCGTATGCCGGCGACGCGCCGAAGCCCCGGCCGTGCGGGAAGCCGCCGTCCGAGATCACGGTCGTTCTCGACGCGGGGCACGGCGGCGCCGAGACGGGGGCGATGAGCCCGCACAACCTCAAGGAGTCGGACTTGAACCTCGCGCTCGCGCGGAACGTCCGCGATGCGCTCGTGGCGCGCGGCTACCGCGTCGTGATGACGCGCGAGGCGGACGTGGCGGTTGCGCTCTACGACCGTCCGAAGGTCGCGCACGCGCAGGGGGCGGATGCGTTCGTCTCGATCCACCACAACGCGCCGGCGGCCGACCGCGATCCGCGCACTGTCCGCTTCCACGCCGTCTACGCCTGGAACGCGATCGGCGAGGAGCTGGCGCGGGCGCTGAACGCCCGTCTCGCGGCGGCGTTCGGCGCGTCGCTGCCGAACAGGGGCGTCATCCACGCGAACTTTGCCGTCACGCGCAATCCGGAGATTCCGTCCTGCCTGATCGAGACGGACTTCCTCACGACGCCGGAGGGCGAACTCGACTGCTGGAATCGCGCGCGTCGGCAGAAGGTCGCCTCGGCCATTGCCGACGGCATCGCCGACTGGTGCGCGGCCGACGGGAACGCCGGGCAGACGGAGACGCCATGACGGGCGGCCCGAAGAGGCGCGGGGGCTTTACGCTCATTGAGCTGCTGGTGATCGTCGCGATCATCTGCGCGATGGCGGGCGTCGGCGTCGTCAGCGTCCGTGCGGGACAGGGCGCGGCGCGCGTCAAGGGCGCGACGCGCGACATCTTCGCGGCGATCCGCCATGCGCGGTCGCAGGCGCTCGTCTCGCAGAAGCCCGTCATCATCACCTACTCGACCGAAGAGATCGACGGCGAGCCGATGGCGAAGATCGAGATGACGTCCGCCAAGCTGTTTGCGGACGAAATCGACCGGGCGAAGATCCGGACGCTGACGGGCGAGCCGCTCGCGGCGCCGAAGCGGGAGCTCGTCTCCGTTCGGGCCGAGGCGGACACGGACGGCGACGCGGCGACGGGCCCGAAGAAGGAGGACGGCGGTTCGCTCGTGCAGGACGTCCTCTTCGCGCCCATCAAGGAGGACGTCGTCAAGGGCATGCGGCTCAAAATCGTCCTGGGCGACGAGGGACTGGGGGAGACGGCGGAGGGCCGCAGGCCGCGCCTTTCGGTCTTCTCGAACGTCGACTATCTGCTCGGCAAGTTCAAGGAGTCGAAGACGGCGGCGAAGGCCGAGGAGAAGGCGGAGACGTCGGCGTTCGACGAGAAGGCGAAGGGGGCGGCCGCCGAGCGGCAGGAGCCCGTCTCCGTCGTCTGGGAGACGAACGGGCGCGTCGATCCGCACCAGGTCTGGGTCTACGCCGACGGCCAGCGGCCGGAGGACGGGCTTTCGATCCGCATCGACCGCTTCGGCGCGGCGAAGGTGCTGTCGGGCGACGGACGGGAAGACGACGAATGAGGGCGGGCTTCACGTTGCTGGAGGTTCTGCTCGCGGCCATTCTCCTTGGGTTTGGCCTCACGGGAATTCTCCTGTCGATGTCGCAGTCGCAGAAGATGATGCTGTCGCAGACGGAGCTCGAGACGGCGCAGGAGGTGATGGATCTCGGCGAGATGGCCTATCCGCTTGAGGAGGTCGTGGAGGAGGGCGACCTCGACGTCCGGGAGACGCGCGCGACGGAGCTGTGGGATCTCGTCTCCGACGAGCGCCTGACGCGCGAGCAGCAGGACAAGTTCAGGGGCTTCACGTGGGAGCGCGAGAACCTCGACAGGAATCCGTCCGACGACGACCTCAGGCGGCTGAACAATCTCTATCGCGTGCGCGTCACCGTCACGTGGGGCGCGCGTGGACAGGGGCGCGGCAAGAAGGAGCAGGAGAGCTTCGTCACGCTGTGGCGAAAGCCCTAGCGGTTTGGTATAATCCACTCCGAACGAACGGAGGACACGATGGCACATCTTCTCGACGACCCGTACCTGAAGCCCTTTGAGGCCGCGATCCGCGGCCGCGCCGCGCACGCCCGGGTGCGGGCGGACGCGCTCACGCAGGGGCAGACGTCGCTGGCGGACTGGGCGAACGCGCACAACTACTTCGGACTTCACCGCGACCGGCGCGGCTGGGTCTTCCGCGAATGGGCGCCGCACGCGACGGAGATGTGGCTCGTCGGCGACTTCAGCGGCTGGAAGAAGGACCCGGCCTTCGAAGTCCACCGCAAGCCGGGGACGGACGTCTGGGAGCGGCGCATCCCGGCGGCGAAGATCCGGCACCTCGACAAGTACCACCTGGAGATGGCGTGGCCGGGCGGCGGCGGCGAGCGCATCCCCGCCTATGCGCGCTACGTCGTGCAGGACCCGGAGACGAAGCTCTTCGCCGCCTGCGTCTGGCATCCGCCCCGGCCGTATCGGTGGAAGAACTTTGAACCGGTCTTGGGGGGAGACAAGAGTGGCGGGAGGGACAAGAGGCCTTTCATCTACGAGGCTCATGTCGGCATGGCGGGCGAAGAGCCGCACGTCCACACCTACGCCGAGTTCCGCGACGGGATGCTGCCGCGCATCAAGGCCGCCGGCTACGACACCGTCCAGCTCATGGCCGTCATGGAGCATCCGTACTACGGCAGCTTCGGCTACCACGTCTCGAGCTTCTTCGCCGCCTCGTCGCGGTTCGGCACGCCCGACGACCTCAAGAGCCTCGTCGACGCGGCGCACGGAATGGGGCTTCGCGTCATCATGGACCTCGTCCATTCCCACGCCGTCGCGAACGAGCGGGACGGCCTCTCGCGCTTCGACGGGACGGACTGCCAGTACTTCCACGCGGGCGCGAAGGGCTGGCACTCGGCGTGGGGCAGCCGCTGCTTCGACTACGGCAAGACGGAGGTGCTGCACTTCCTCCTCTCGAACTGCAAGTTCTGGCTGGAGGAGTACGGCTTCGACGGCTACCGGTTCGACGGCGTGACGTCGATGCTCTTCTGGGACCACGGCCTCGGCGCGGCGTTCACGGACTACGGAATGTACTTCAACGGCTCGATGGACGACGACGCCTGGTGCTACCTCGCGCTCGCGAACCGCGTCATCCACGAGACGAAGCCGCACGCGGTCACGATCGCGGAGGACGTCTCCGGCATGCCGGGCGTCGCCGCGCCGGCGGCGGACTGCGGCATCGGCTTCGACTACCGCATGGCGATGGGCGAGCCGGACTACTGGTTCCGCCTCGCGGAGCGGGTGCGCGACGAGGACTGGTCGATGGGCGGGCTCTACTTCGAGCTCACGAACCGGCGCGCGGAGGAGAAGGTCGTCTCCTACGTCGAGAGCCATGACCAGGCGCTCGTCGGCGGCAAGACGTTCTTCTTCACGATGGCGGACGCGGCGATCTACTGGGGCATGGGCAAGGACCAGCACGGCCTCACGGTCGATCGCGCCGTCGCGCTCCACAAGATGGCGCGACTTGCGACGGCCGCGCTGTCGGGCGGCGCGTACCTCAACTTCATGGGCAACGAGTTCGGGCATCCCGAGTGGATCGACTTCCCGCGCGCGGAGAACGGCTGGGACTACGGCCACTGCCGCCGCCAGTGGTCGCTCCGGGACGACCCGAACCTCCGCTTCAAGGCGCTCGGCGACTTCGACGCGGCGATGGTCGCCGCGCTCAAGGGCGGGAAGGCGCTCTTCGGGAAGCGCGGCGCCCTCGGCGCGACGCCGACGCGGCTGGCCTGCAACGAGGCGGACAAGGTGCTCGCGTTCGTGCGCGGCGACCTCCTCTTCGTCTTCAACTTCAACGCGACGCGCAGCTTCGCCGACTACGGCGTCCTCGTGCCGCCCGCGTCCGACTGGCGACATCTCCTCGACACGGACGAGCCGCGCTTCGGCGGGCAGGGGCTCATCCAGCCCGGCGTCGTCTACGCGCCGACGCTCGTCCTCGACGCGAACCGCCACGAGATCGTCCAGCAGGTGCGGCTCTATCTGCCCGCCCGCACGGCGATCGTGCTGAAGCGGATCTGAAAACCTTCTGCGGACTTCTCCCATGAGCATGAAAATCGGTTGTCACCTGAGTTCGGCCGGCGGATATCTCGCCATGGCCCAGACCGCCGTCTCGATCGGCGCGAACGTCTTCCAGTTCTTCACGCGGAATCCGCGTGGCGGCGCGGCGAAGCCCATCGACCCCGCCGACGTCGCCGCGTTCCGCGCGTACGCGGCGGCGAACGGCGTCGGGCCGATCCTCGCCCATGCGCCGTACACGCTCAATGCCGCCGGCGCCGAGGCGCGCGTCCGGGAGTTCGCCGCGCATGTCTTCGTCGATGACCTGAAACGGCTGGAGGCGACGCCGGGCGCGCTCTACAACTTCCATCCCGGCTCGCACGTGGGCCAGGGCGTCGAGGCGGGCGTCGCGCACGTCGCGAACCTGCTCCGCCACGTCTGCGCCGCTGCGCCGACGGGGGGCTGGAAGACGACGATTCTCCTGGAGACGATGGCCGGAAAAGGCTCGGAGCTGGGGCGCAGCTTCGAGGAGATCCGCACCCTGATCGACGCCGCCGAATCCCAAGCCGCCAAACTTCCCAACCTCCCAACCGCCAAACCTCTCTTCGGCGTCTGCCTCGACACGTGCCATGTCTGGGATGGCGGCTACGACATCGTCGGCGACCTTGACGGCGTGCTGGACGCCTTCGACCGCACGGTCGGGCTCGCGCGCCTCAAGGCGATTCATCTGAACGACTCGATGAACGCCAGGGACTCGCACAAGGACCGGCACGAGAAGATCGGCAAGGGCAAGATCGGGCTGGACGCCTTCCGGCGCCTCGTGAATCATCCGAAGCTTCGCGACCTCCCGTTCTACCTTGAGACGCCCTGCGACTTGCAGGGCTATCGGGACGAGATTGCGCTTCTCAAGTCGCTTCGGGAGCCGTCGGCCTGACGCCCTGCGGCAGCCGTTCTCGTGCGCGCGCCCGGCGTCGTAGACGGGTTTGCGCCTGCGGCAGCCCGTCGCCGGTCTCCTTGCCATCCCACCCGAGGTGGCTTTTGCCCCCACTATCCCTCGTGCGGCGTTTATGGTATAATTCGCGCCGTTTTTGAACTTGTCCAAACGGAGAAGAATATGGCCGAAACGGAAGCAATTGTGAGTCAGTTGGGCGAATGCGCCGCGAAGAAGGATTTCATGGGCGCGTTCAGGCTCGTGCGGGAGAACCAGGCGGAGCTTGCGAAGAAGGTGCAGCCGGCCGGCGTCAAGGACGCCCTGAAGAAGACGACGGACGATCGTCTTCTTCTTTCTTTCATCGACGGGGCCGAGTTCGGCGCGCGTCCGCTCGACGAGTCGCTCGTCCGCCTCGAGAAGCTTGTCGCGTTCAACGCGAACATCCCCGGCGCGGCGGGCGTCAAGGTCTTGAACGAGACGTGGGGGCTCGGCACGGTCAAGAAGATCGACTACTTCTACAAGCGCATCACCGTCGACTTCAAGACGAAGAAGGGCCATCAGTTCACGTTTGCGGCTGCCTGCGACATGCTGGAGGTCGCGCCGAAGGATCACATCCTCGTCCTGCGCGAGACGGCGCCGGCCGACTTCGACGCGCTTCTCAAGGAGAAGCCGGCCGAGTTCGTCAAGGCGGTCCTCCGCTCGAACGGCTCGTCGATGACGCTCGTGCGCCTGGAGGACTACTGCGTGAAGAACGGGTTCGTCAAGGCCGTGAACTGGAAGAAGTTCTGGGACGGCGCGCGCACGGCGCTCAAGGCTGACAAGTGCGTCGTCGTGCCCGCGAAGAAGACCGAGCCGATCCAGCTGCGCGCGGCGGCGGAGGACTATGGCGACGGCTGGCTCACCGGCTTTGCGCACGAGACCGACCCGAAGCTCATTCTCGCGGCGGTGCGCGAATACGTCGCGCAGGGCAAGCTCAAGGTCGCCGACGAGGAGACGAAGGCGAAGGTGGGCGCGCGGCTTGCGTTTGCCGTGACGGCCGCGCGCAAGGTCGATGACGCGCTCTACGCGCGCCTCGCGTGCGCCGTCGTCTCGCTGGGCTTCGCGAATCCGCCGGCGATGGAGATGCGCGACTACCTCTGGGAGCGCAAGCGCTTCATCAAGGCGGCGGCCGCGCTGCCCGCGCGCGAGGTCGGCGCGATGATCGCGTTCCTCGGCTGCGACGACACGGCGAAGGCGCGGCTCTACGCGGCGATTCCCGAGCTCTGCTTCACGGCCGTCGCCGAGATCGCCGACCAGTTCGCGCAGGACGACGCCTGCCGTCAGACGATCGGGATGTTCATGCGCCAGCCGAAGGCGCCGGCGACGCTGACGACGCTGCTCGTCGGCAAGTACGAGCAGTTCAAGGACTGGGCCGAGCTGCCGCCGTTCATCACGCTCCTCACGCACGCGATTGCCCTCGGCGAAGGGCGCCAGGGCGGCGAGACGCTCAAGATGCAGAACATCGTCCGGCGGCTCTTCGCGAACGTCGACTGGCTCAAGAAGGTCTTCGGCTGGCTGGAGCCGGCCGACCAGGCGCTCTTCTTCGAGCGGTTCCAGGCCTCGATCGCGTGGGATCCCTCGACGCACCACGCGACGGTCGTGCGCATGACGAAGATCGTGCCCGCGCTGGAGGAGCACCTCGTCAAGGTCGAGAAGAAGAAGGAGTACGCGCGCCTCACGTCCTACCGCAGCTTCGGACTCAAGAAGGCCGAGTACCTCAAGCTCATCAACGAGGACATGCCGGCGAACGTCAAGCGCATCGAGTTCGCGAAGAGCTACGGCGACCTCTCCGAGAACGCCGAGTACCAGTACGCGAAGGACGAGCAGCGCGCGCTCATGCAGAAGCAGACGCTCATGCAGGCCGACCTCGAGGCCGTGAAGCCCGGCGACTTCGCCGACGCGACGACCGACGAGGTGATGCCGGGCGTGACCGTCGTCTGCGCGACGAAGGCGGGCGAGAAGACGTGGACGATCCTCGGCGAGTGGGACAACGACCTTGAGAAGGGCATCCTCTCGTCGAAGACGCGCGTGGCGCAGAACCTCATGGGCAAGAAGGTCGGCGACGACTTCGAGCTGCCGGACGGGGAGGGGAACCTCACGTTCGCGACCGTGAAGGAGATTCGCCCGCTGACGGACGAGATCCGCGCGTGGATGAAGCTGCCCGACGGCATCCAGATCTGAAATCCGGCGAAAGGAGAGAGACATGATCGAGAAGAATCCAGCCGAGTCGGCCGACAAGCGGGAAATCAAGCGCGTTCCGCCGCGCATCATCCGCCGTCCCTCCCCCCAGGCGAAGACGGTCATCGAGGAATACACGCCGATCGACACGGCGAAGGCCGTTGCGTTCGGCGCGTCCATCGCCGAGGAGATGAAGCGGTCGGCCGCGAAGGCCGAGCAGGATCGCGTCGATGACGGCATTCGCCTCTCGCGCCGTCCGACGTCGCGTTCGCGCGGCGAGGAGACGGAGAAGTTCCCCGAGTCCGACCTCAAGGAGTTCCGCAAGCGGCTGCTCGCCGCGCGCACGAAGGCGATGTCGGGCGTGGACGCGATGAAGGCGACGGGCTTCAACGAGTCCGAGGACCACGAGGCCGACGGCGGCGACGGCACGGCGCAGACGCTGCGTCTCCAGGCGCTCGGGCAGATGGGCAACATCAACCGCACGATCCAGCAGATCGACGAGGCACTGCACCGCATCGACGACGGCACCTACGGCGTCTGCACGGTCTGTGGCCAGCTCATCCGCAAGCCGCGTCTGCTGAACCAGCCGTTCGTCCTCACGTGCATGGAGTGCCAGAGCGAGATGGAGCGCGGCGCGAAGTGAAGCGCGCCCTGATTGCGCTCGTCGTCGCGGCGAACCTCGCCGTCGTCGATGCGGTCGTCAAGGAATTCGCCGCCGCACGCCTGAAGGGCGCGGCGGCGGTTTCCGTCATTCCGGGGCTCTTCAATCTTGCCTACGTCGAGAACCGGGGCTGTGCTTGGGGGCTTCTCCAGGGGCATGTCTGGCCGCTCGCGGCGTTTGGCGTCCTCGCGCTGGGCTTCCTTCTCTGGAAGCGAAAGAGCGTCTTCGGCCTGCCCGGTTCGCGGCTGGGAGCCGTGGCCGAGCCGCTTCTCTATGCGGGCGTCGTCGGCAACCTCGTCGATCGCGTCTTTCGCGGCCATGTGATCGACATGTTCGACTTCCACTGGAAGACGAGCCACTTTCCCTGCTTCAACGTGGCGGACGCCTTCATCTGCACGGCCGTCGGCCTGCTCCTGCTCGCGTCGCTTGTCGAGAAGCCGTCGCGGCCGTCCGTCGAACGCGCGGAGGGCTGAACGGATGGGCGCGCAAGACCTGATTCTCGGTTCGCGCGTTGCGCACGTGCGCGAGCTCCAGACGGCGCTCGCGAAGGTAAAGGCCGAAAACGCGGCCCTGCATGACGCAAACGCGGCGTTGACGGCGCATCTCGACCTCGCGTTTCTGGCGCTGGCCGACTTGCGCGCGCTGCCGCCGGGCGGACGGCTGGAGATCTGGGATGGCTGGAACCTGATCCTTGGATCGCAGAAGGAAGCCCCGGATCGTGCGGCGCTTGTCGCGCAGGCGCGGGCGCGCCTGACGGCGGACGGCGCGGAGAGCCTACGCGTCTGGATCGTCTTCGACGGCGCGGACGAGGCGGTCGATTCGGATGGACGGCTGCGCGTCTCCTACACGGGCGGGACGGGCGCGCAGCGGGCGGATCGGTTCATCGTGGCCTTTGTGCGCGCGGCCGCCTATCTCGGTCTCGGCGACCGGCTGTCCGTGCGGACGAACGACAGGGAGCTGGCGCATGCGGCGGCGCGGTTGACAGGCCTTTCGCGGCGCGCTATAATTCGCGCATGAATTCTGAAAGTGCCTTTTCTTCGCGGATGCGGGCGTGGCTGCGGCTCTGCCGGGTGCAGAACCTCGTCACGGTACCTGGCGACGTCCTGGTTGGCGCGGCGGCGTGCGGCGCGCTCACGTTTGCGCGTGCGGCGGATGTCGCCCTCGTCTGCTTGGCGTCCGTCCTCATGTACGTGTATGGCCTCATCGACAACGACCTCGTCGGGGCGCCGACCGATCCGAAGACGCGTCCGCTGGCGTCGGGCGAGATTTCCCTGCGCGCGGCGCGGCTGGTGCGCACGGCCTGCCTCGGTCTTGCCGTGCTGGCGCTCTACTTCGGGCGAGGTCCGTTCCCCGTGCTGGTCGCGCTGACGGTCGCGATTCAGCTCTACAACCGCACGAAGAATCCGCTGCTCATGGGCGCGGCGCGAGGGCTCAACGTCCTTCTTGGCGGGTTTGCCTGGCTGCCGGCGGCTGTCTGGTTCGCCTACATTGCGGGCGTGACGAAATACTCCGAGCGTGAGGCGGTCGATCCGACGAACGAGCGGAAGGTCGTGTGTCTCGTCTTCGGGCTCATGGTTCTTCAGCTGCTGGGGCTCGTCCTCTGCGCGATTTTGGTATAATTCTCCGTCGAAGAGGAAATGCCTTTCGTGAAACGAGTTTTTCTGTTGCTTGCCGTCCTTTCGACCGAGGCCTGGGCCGAGAAGCCGCCCTATGACCGCTACCAGTCGATCGTCGACCGGCAGATGTTCGGTGCGCTGCCCGTTGGCTTCGACCCGACGAAGCTGCCGAGCGAGGTGACGAAGTCGTCCCAGAAGGAGCTGACGAAGGAGCAGGAACAGCTGAAGAGCGCAATCCGCTTCTCCGTCATCAACCAGACGCCCGACGGGCAGGTCGCCGTCGGCTTCACCGACAACACGGACAGCAAGAACCCGTGCCACTACTACCTCAAGGTCGGCGAGACGCGCGGCGGCTGGCTCGTGAAGGAAGCCGACCCCGAGACGGCGACGATGACGATCGCGAAGGGCGAGATCGAGGTCACGCTGTCGATCGGCGGCGACTCGGCGAAGGACGCCGGGGCGACGGCGAAGGCGGGCGCGGCGAAGGCGGATGACGGCATCGCGCTCCAGAGCGCGTCGGGGCGGGCGCGCTCGCCCCTGCTCCGCACCTTGGGCGGTCGGCGGCGCGAGCGCGCGGCCGAGGCGCGGGAACGCGAGGAGGAGCGCCTCAAGGAGCAGGAGGCGCAGCGGCGGGAGCGCGAGGAGGAGCGTCAGGCGCGGGAAGCCGAGCGGGAGGAGCAGCGCAACCAGCTATTGGCCATCCAGTCGGAGCTCAAGGCGATGCGCGAGAAGAAGCAGGCCGCTGCCGCACAGGCCACACAGGAAGCAGAACAGGAGACTTCGGAGCATGCGAACGACGACGCTGAGTGAGTTTCAGGAATCCATCCGCGCGACGGGCGGCTACCGCACGGCGCCGGACTGCCGCGCGGTCACGCGCGCGAAGCCGTCCGCGTGGACGACCCTGCGCTACACGTGGGGCGTGACGCGCGTCTTTCCGTGCTGTGCCCTGGCCGAGCCGCTCGGCAAGCTGACGACGGACGTTTGGGCCGGGTTCTGCTTCTCGGCCGTCACGACGGCCGAGCGCCTCGGCATGAACGTGCTCGTGGAGGGTTTCAAAGACCGGCTCGCCCACAAGGGCCCGGTTCTCTATGTCTGCAACCACCTCTCGATGACGGAGACGATCCTGCTGCCGCCGGTTCTCCTGTCGATCTCGCCGTTCAGCTACGTCGCGAAGGCGTCGCTGGCGCACCTGCCGTTCCTTGAGAAGGCGGCCGAGCACATGCGGATGGTCCCGATCAGCCGCGTCTCGCCGCGCGAAGACCTCGTGAACATCCTGCGCGTCGGCACGGAGCGGATCCAGGGCGGCGACAGCTTCCTCATCTTCCCGCAGGGCACGCGCTGCGAGGTCTTCAGCCGCAAGCGGTTCTCGTCGATCGGCGCGAAGCTCGCCGAACGCGCGGGCTGCCCGGTCGTCCCGCTTGTCGTGGACACGCGCTGCCAGCCGACGCGCAAGACGGGGCTCCTGCGCAAGGTCTTCAAGGACTTCGGGCCGGTCGACACGCAGTACGACATCAAGGTCGCCTGCGGGCCGGTGATCCCGTGCGGGCGGTCGCGCGAGCTGCACGAGGCGTCGTTCGACTGGATGGCGACGAAGCTTGAGAACTGGGGCCTGCCGACGGATCGCGACCGTTGATGCCTGTGGTATAATAGCCGCTTGGCGCGGGAGGCGCCGAAGAAGAAGATCATGCCGATTTACGTCTACGAAGCGAAGGAGCCCGATTCGGGCTGCGAACTCTGCGCGAAGGGGTTCGAGATTCGCCAGTCGCTCAGCGAGGCGAAGCTGGACCATTGTCCGAAGTGCCGGGCGCCCGTCATCCGCGTCATTCAGGCGCCGGGCCTCACGCACTCGAAGACCGACCTCCACTACCGCGCGAAGCGCGCGGGCTTCCACACCCTGAAGCGCGTCGACAAGGGCGCGTACGAAAAGCTCTACTGAAAGGAATCCGTTGCCATGGCCGAACTCATTGTTGCGCTTGACGTCCAGACCCGCGAAGAGGCAGTCGCGAAGGTGAAGGCGATCGGCGAGCCCGTCGGTTTCTACAAGATCGGGCTCGAGCTCTTCACGGCGGAAGGGCCGGACGTCGTCAAGGCCGTGAAGGACCTCGGCAAGAAGGTCTTCCTCGACCTCAAGTTCCACGACATCCCCCGCACGGTCGAGCGGGCCGTCCGCTCGGGCGGCAAGCTGGGCGTCGATCTGATGACGATCCATGCCGTCGGCGGCCAGGCGATGATCCGCGCGGCGGCGGACGCGGCGGCGGAGTTCGGCGCGAACGGGCCGAAGATCCTCGCCGTCACGGTGCTGACGTCCCTTGACCAGTCCGACCTCGCCGACATCGGCGTCGCCGGGCGCACGCCGGCCGAGCAGGTCGCCGCGCTCGCGCGCTTCGCGACGGCCCATGGCGCGCACGGCCTCGTCTGTTCGCCGAGGGAAGTCGGCGCGCTTTCGCAGGCCCTGCGGCCCGGCACGCTCTTCGTCACGCCGGGCGTGCGCCCCGCCGGCGCGGCCGTCGGCGACCAGAAGCGCGTCGCGACGCCGGCGGACGCCGTGCGGGACGGCGCGACGCACCTCGTCGTCGGCCGCCCGATCCTCGCGGCGGACGATCCCGTTGCGGCGGCGCGCGCCATCCGCGCGGAGATGGAAGGTGTCTGAAATGGCGTTGCGCGCGACGGGCGTTTTGTGCGGACGCGAGGGACTTGAGGGACTTGGGCGGCGAGAGACCTGTTCTCGCGCCCCTCACGCCCCGCTCGCCCCTCTCGTCGCGGTTCTCTCCCTTTCGCTTTCTCTCTTCGCCTCCGCCGAGGAGGCGCCGTTGACCGACGGCGAAGTCTGGAACCAGGGCGTCGAGTTCTATCGCGCGGGCGACGCGACGAATGCGCTGCGCGTCCTGAAGCCGCTGATGCTCTCGAAGACGCACGGTCCGCGTGCGGCGGAAGTCGTCGCGAAGCTCGCCCTTGACGCGGGCGACCTCGAAGAGGCCGCCGCCGCCGCGCAGCTGGCGCTCCGCGCCGCGCCGGACGATCCGAAGGCGAACCGCAACTTCACGCGCGCGACGGACAAGCTGCCGGAAATCCGCGAGACGGCGCGCATCAACGCGATCCTGAAGGCGTCGCAGGGGAAGGATCCGGGCGCGCTTCTGCGCACGGCGACGGTCGAGGCGCGGCAGCTGATGACCGACTCGGGCACATACCTGACGAACGCGCCCGTGCGCCGCGTCGCGCTCGCCGACCGGCTCTCCGCCCAGGCGGCAAACCTCGCCGACGTCTGGATTCCCGTGCGCGAGGCGATCACGTCGTCCGTCACGAACCAGGAGCAGGCCGCGACGATCCTCCTTCAGGTCGAGCAGGCCGAGGCGAAGACGAAGAAGGCCGCCGACGCGCTCGGCGACCTGGACGAAGGCGCCTACGCGACGCTGTCGGACGTCGAGCACGACTTCACGCGCTTCCTGAAGCAGGCGATTCTGCCGCCGGCGGCGATGGACGAGGACCTGGTCGCGCAGTCGAACGCCTGGCTGGACGTCGAGGCGTTCAACGGACGCCCCTGGCAGCAGGACGCGCTCGACTACACGCGGAGCTTCCGCGCGAAGTTCCCGGCGTGGGCGCGCGCCTACGAGCAGCAGGCCCAGGCCGACACGAACAAGCCGCCGTTCACGGCCGAGGCCCAGGCGAAGGTCGCGGCGCTGGCGACTGAGCTCGAGAAGCAACAGCTCTCGACCCTCGAAAAGCCCCTGCCGCCCGCCCAGGAGAAGGCCCTGCAGCTGATTGCGGAGATCCGCGAGCTGCTGCCGAAGGATCCGAACGGCGGCGGTGGACAGGGCCAGCCGAATCAGCAGCCGAACCAAGACCCGCAGCAGAAGCAGAATCCGCCGAACAAGGATCAGCCGCAGCAGGAACCGCAAGAGCAACCGCAGAATCAGCCGTCCGACCAGAAGCAGGATCAGGATCCCCAGGAGAATCAGGCGCCGGATGAGTCGGACGAGCCGCAGGACGAGGAGAAGTCGAAGGAGGAGCAGGAACTGGAGGCGACTTTGAAGAAGGCGCAGGAGCGCAATGACGAGCATGAGGCGGACAAGAAGGCGCGGATGCGCAAGGCGCCGTTGCCGCCGAACGAAAGGGACTGGTAGAAGATGAAGATTGTCGTCGCCTGTGGCGGCACGGGGGGGCATGCGTTCCCCGGCCTGGCCGTCGCCGAGGAACTGGTGAAGCGCGGACACGAGGTCACGGTCTGGGATTCGGGCCGTGACGTCGAGTCGAGCGTGATGAAGCGCTGGAAGGGGGCGGTCTTCTCGACGGGGGCGCGTCCGCTCGCGGCGAAGAACGCCTTCGCGATCCTCCGCTCGATCTGGCGGTGCCGCCGGGAGATGCGGCGGACGCGGCCCGACGCGCTCCTCGCGATGGGCAGCTACTCGTCGCTGCCGCCCGTTCTCGCGGCGCGCGTCTGCGGCGTGAAGGTCTACCTGCACGAGGCGAACACGGTGCCGGGCAAGGCCGTCGACCTCCTCTCGCGCTTTGCGGAGACGGTCGCGATCAGCTTCGCGATGACGACGCGGTTCCTGCCGGGCGCGAAGACCGTCCTCACGGGGCTGCCGGTGCGCGCGGACATCGCGTCCGGCACGCGCTTCCCGTTCATTCCGCCGAATGCCTTCGTCGTCTTCGTGACGGGCGGAAGCCAGGGCGCGCACGCCGTGAACGTGCTGCTCGCCGACGCGCTCGTGATGCTGAAGAAGGATCTCGCGGCGGCGGGCGCGGCGCGGCCGCTCTACGTCATCCACCAGACGGGCGTCAAGGACGAGGGGCTGGTCATGGCCGCCTATGCGGCGGCGGGGCTGCCGTCGCGCGTCCATGCGTTCGAGGACGAGATGGCCAACGCCTTCGCCTCGGCGGACGTCGTCGTCGCGCGCGCGGGCGCCTCGACCTGCTTCGAGCTCGCCGCCTGCGGCAAGCCGGCCTTCCTCATTCCCCTGCCGAGCGCGCTCCGCGACCACCAGCACTTCAACGCCGAGGCGTTCGCGGCGGCGGGCGCGGCCGACGAAGGCGTGCAGGCGAAGCTTTCGGCGCGCGCCGTCTGCCGCTACCTGCGGCACAAGTACGACCACCCGGAGGCGCTGGCGGGACAGGCGGCGAAGATGAAGGCCCTCGCGACGCCGGACGCCGCCGCGCGCGTCGCCGACCTCGTCACGGGGGCGGGCGGGAGCGCCCGATGAGCGTGACGCGGATTGCCAACGGGACGATCGTCGACGGCACGGGGCTTCCCGCGTTCGTCGGCGACGTCTTCGTCGCGGGCGACCGGGTCGTCGATGTCGTGCCGCGCGCGCCGTCGTTGCCAGGGCGGACGTGCCCGGACATGGAGACGGTCGATGCGACGGGGCTTCTCGTCACGCCGGGGTTCGTCGATGCGCACGCGCACTCGGACGCCTATCTTGTCCTGGAGCCGGACGCGCCGTCGAAGGTGACGCAGGGGATTACGACCGAGATCAACGGGCAGTGCGGCGGCTCCGTCGCGCCGCGCTATGGCGAGGCCCGGCTTTCGGGCGACTGGGCGGCGCTTCTCGGCAATCGCCTCACGTGGCGGTCGCTGGCCGAGTACCGGGACGTTCTCGCGGCCGCGAAGCCGGCCGTCAACACCATCCAGTTTGTCGGGCACAACACCCTCCGTTCGTCCGTCGTGGGCTATGCGGGGCGTGCGGCGACGCCGGAGGAGCTGGACGCGATGCGGCGGCTTCTCGAACAGGCGCTCGACGAGGGCGGGTGGGGCCTGACGACGGGGCTGATCTACCAGCCGGGGAAGTACGCGACGGCGGCGGAGGTCGAGGCGCTGGCGGCAGTCGCCGCCGCGCGCGGCGGACTTTATGCGACGCACATGCGCTCGGAAGGCGACCGGATCCTCGAGTCAATCGACGAGGTGATTGCGCTGGCGCGGAAGACGGGCATCCGGGCCGAAATCTCGCATCTGAAGACGAGCGGGCCGAAGAACTGGCACAAGATCGACGCCGTTCTGGAGAAGGTCGGTCGGGCGGTGGACGAGGGCTGCCTGCTCGGCAGCGACCGCTATCCGTACTGCGCGGCGGGGACAGACCTCGACGTCCTGTTGCCGGACTGGGCGCAGGAGGGCGCGGCGGTCGCGGAGAGGGTGCGGCTGCAGACGCCCGATCTCCGCGCGCGGATCGTCCGGGAGATCGATGCGCTCGACCGCGACTGGGCGACGGTGATGATCGGCGGCACGTGGCATGCGGACAACAAGCGCTTCTGCGGGAAGACGGTGAGGGAAATAATCGAATGGTCGAATGGTCGAATGGTCGAATGCGACCAAACCGCCGCACCTCCAAACGCCCAAACGCCCAACCCCCCAAACCTCCAACCCCCCAAACCTCCAACCCCCCAAACCTCCAAACGCCCAGACCTGACGCCTGGCGAGCTGATCTGCCGGATTCTGGAGAAGGACGGGTGCAAGACGGGGGCCTTTTTCTTCGGCATGAACGAGGCGAACCTCGACCGGATCTTCGCGCAGCCGTGGATCGTGCCCGGAAGCGACGCTTCGCTTCGAGCGCCGTGGGGGCCGCTCGCGGCCGACCATCCGCATCCGCGTGCCTACGCGACGATGCCCGAATTCTACCGCCGCGTGCGGGCGCTTGGCGTCTCGCGCGAAGAGACGATTGCGCGCATGACGTCCGTTCCGGCGCGGCGTTTCGGGATTTGCGGACGCGGCGTGCTGACGAAGGGAGCGTTCGCCGACCTGGTCGTCTGGGATGAAGCGTCCTTTGCCGCGAAGGCGACCTATCTGCGGCCGCACCAGTTCACGGACGGCGTCCGGCTCGTCATGGTCAATGGCGTCGTGCCGTACGCGAACGGCGTCTTCACCGGGCGTCGCGGCGGACGTTTCCTGTCGCGCTGACGGAGGGCAGTCCGCGAGCCCCGTGTGGCGGGAGATTTGGTATACTACTCGCTATCAAGGATGACGACGAAAGGAACATGAAGATGTTGTTCAAGGAGATGAAGACTCTCGGATGCGCGGCTCTCGTGGGCGGCGCGGCCGTTTTTGCGGCGCGGGCCGAGAAGGTCGCGCTGTTCAACGGAAAGGACCTCTCCGGCTGGACGGCGGTCGCGGACCACGATGTCACGGGGGGCTATTCGGCGGCCGAGCCGACGTGGTTCGTCAAGGACGGGACGATCCTGACGACGGGGACGCCGTTCGGCTACCTGCGCACGAAGCGCGGTGACTTCGGGGACTTCCTCCTGCACGTCGAGTACCGCTGGTGGCGCGAGACGGAAAAGCCGAACTCCGGCGTCTTCGTGCGCCTCGCCGCCGAGCGCGGGACGTTCATTCCGACGTGCCTTGAGAACCAGCTCTGCCGGGGGGCGATGGGCGACGTGCTGGGGCTGGCGGGCCTTCGCTTCGCGGGCTTCGAGCCGCGCTCGCCCTACGATCCGGCGCAGGCGCTTTCGGGCATCACCCAAGCCCCTCGAAAGGGTTCGGACGTCGAGCGGCCCTTCGGCGAATGGAACGTCCTGGAGGTCGAGCTCAAGGGCGACACGCTCGTCAATCGCGTCAACGGGGTCGAGCTCAACCGGCTGAGCGGAATTTCCGTCGCGCGCGGCGCCATTGCGCTCCAGGCGGAGGGCGGGGCGATCCAGTTCCGCAACGTCTGGGTCGAGGAGAAGGCGCGCTGATGCGCCTCCGGTGAGGAAAGAAAGGAGACTGAAGATGGAACAGCCTGTCGTTGGCATTGTCATGGGGTCGGATTCGGACTGGCCGCTCGTGCAGAAGGCGTGCGAGACCTTGGCGTCGTTCGGCGTCGCGTACGAGACGCGCGTCATCAGCGCGCACCGCACGCCGGAGGTGGCGCTCGACTATTCGCGGACGGCGGAGGCGCGCGGCCTCAAGGTCATCATCGCCGCCGCCGGCGGCGCGGCGCACCTGGGCGGCGTCCTCGCGGCGGCGACGGTCTTGCCGGTCATCGGCATACCCGTCGCGGGCGGCGCGCTGAACGGGCTGGACGCGCTCTATGCGACGGTGCAGATGCCGTCTGGCGTTCCGGTCGCGACGGTCGCCTGCGGCAGCGCCGGCCCGACGAACGCCGCGCTGCTGGCCGTCCAGATCCTGGGCACGGCCGACGCCGGCCTGCGCGCGAAGTTCCAGGCGTACAAGGAGACGCTCAAGGAGAAGGTCGCGGCGGCGAACGCGCGGATCCACCAGGCGCCGACAGCCGGGGCCGCTTGCTGAGCGGCGAGAAAAAGCGTATAATCCCCTTTCATCGCCCATCTGATAAACTCTACGGGCGAGTTCACGAAAAAACAACACGATAAACTCTCGACAAGGAAGGTAACGAAAATGGCCAGAGCCTACAACTTCTCCGCGGGTCCCGCGGTTCTCCCCCTCGACGTTCTGCAGGACGTGCAGAAGGATCTCGTCGACTACAGGGGCAGCGGCATGTCCGTGATGGAGATGAGCCACCGCGGCAAGGACTACGATGCGATTCACCAGGAGGCGATCGCGACGTTCAAGGAGCTGTGCGGGCTCAATGACGACTGGAGCGTCTGCTTCATCCAGGGCGGCGCGTCGATGCAGTTCGCGATGATCCCGATGAACTTCCTCGGGCAGGGCAAGAACGCCGACTACGCCAAGCAGGGAACCTGGTCGGGGAAGGCCCTGAAGGAGGGCCAGAAGGTCGCGGAGCTGCACGGCGTCCAGTGCAACGTCGCGGCGGACTGCGCGAAGGACATCCCGACGCGCATGCCGCGCGCCGACGAGTGGAAGTGGTCGAATGACGCGGCGTACTACCACATCTGCTCGAACGAGACGATCGCGGGCGCGCAACTGAAGGAATTTCCGAAGGTGAACGGGCCGCTCATCTGCGACATGTCGTCCGACATCCTCTCCTGCGAACGCGACTACACGAAGTTCGACCTGTTCTACGCGGGTGCGCAGAAGAACCTCGGGCCGTCGGGCATGGCCGTCGTCGCGATCCGCAAGGAACTGGCCGAGAAGGGGTGCCCGAAGATTCCGACGATGCTCCAGTACCGCACCTACGTCGACAACGACTCGCTCTACAACACGCCGCCGACCTGGGGCATCTACGTCTTCGGCGAGACGATGAAGTGGGTGAAGAAGATGGGCAAGGAGAACCTCTTCAAGCTCAACGCCGAGAAGGCGAAGAAGCTCTATGATGTCATCGACTCGAGCGATTTCTGGACGGGCACGGCCCTGCCCGAGTTCCGCTCGAACATGAACGTGACGTGGCGCATCAAGGGCGGCGACGAGGCGCTGGAGAAGCTGTTCCTCGACGAGGCCAAGAAGCTCGGCATGTCGTCGCTCAAGGGCCATCGCTCGGTCGGCGGCCTGCGCGCGTCGATCTACAACGCCTTCCCGTTGGCGGGCGTCGAGGCGCTCGTCGACTTCATGAAGGACTTCGAGAAGCGCAACGGCTGAAAGGTGCGTCCGTGACGAAGGCCGTCTATCCGGGGACGTTCGACCCGATGACGCTCGGGCATTTCGACCTCATCAAGCGGGCCGCGAAGCTCTATGATCGGCTGGTCGTCGCCGTTGCGGCGACCAGCAAGAAGCAGGGCGCGCTCTTTGATGCGGCCGAGCGGCTCGCGATGATTCGGGAGGACGTCCGCCGCGCGCGGCTGAAGAACGTCGAGGTGAAGGTCCTGGACGGGCTGCTGGTGGACTTCTGCCGCCGCGAGACGGCGCATGTCGTCATTCGCGGCGTCCGGGTCTATTCGGACTTCGAGTACGAATTCCAGATGGCGCTCACGAATCGGCGTCTGGCGCCGGAGATCGAGACGCTGTTCATGATGCCGAGCGAGAGCCTGGCCTACGTGACGGCCTCGACCGTCCGCGAAATCGCAAGCTATGGCGGCGACACGGCTTCGTTCGTGACGCCGTCCGTGCAGAGGAGGCTTCATGGAAAGCGATGAGACGAAACTGGTAGTCGACGTCGCGCGGCTTGACCCGGAGGGCGAGGAGCTCGTCGGCGAAGTCCTGTGCATTGACCTGGACGAGCCGTTCGTGAAGCCCTTCGGCGGGGTGCGCTACCGACTGACGGCGCAGGTCGTCGGAACGGAACTTCTCGTGCGCGGACATTTGGAGCAGGACTTCGACCTCGTCTGCTCCCGCTGCGGGAAGGACTTCGACGATACAATCAAAGTTGACGATTTTTTGCAGTCTTATGAGATTTCCGAGAATGTTTCGGAGGTCGATTTGACTGTGGATGTAAGAGAGAGTATAATACTCGCCCTACCGACATACCCGGTCTGTCGCGAGTCCTGTCCGGGGATCGAACAAAAGGGGGCAACTCCTGCGGACGATCGGTGGAATGCGCTCGACAATTTGAAGTAACAGTACAGAAGGAGAAAAAGAACATGGCTAGCCCGAAGAATCGTGTGTCCAAGCGTCGTAAACGCGAGCGTGTCGCTTCCCTTGAGAAGCCGATCCTCGCCCAGATCGCAACGTGCCCTGCGTGTGGCGCGGCCGTCCGTACGCACCGTGCGTGCCCGAAGTGCGGCACGTACCGTGGCCGCAAGGTCATCGCGGCGGCGGCTGAATAAGGACCGTTCGCTGGAACGTGAAAATCCTCCTTCGCCCCACGGCGCCGGAGGATTTTGGGTTTTCTTTCAGGTTCCCGGAAAAGGAGGCTTGAACGAATGACGCGCGTGGCGTTGGATGCGATGGGCGGCGACTACGCCCCCGAACAGGTTGTGATTGGCGCCGTCGAGGCGGCGGCCGGCGTGCCGGACGTGAAGATCCTGCTCGTCGGGCAGCTCGCCCCGATCCAGGCGGAGCTTGAGAAGCTGCCGCCGAAGCTGAAGGCGACGGCCCAGCAGGTGATCGAGAAGGGCACGCTGGAGATCGTCCACGCGCCTGACGTCGCCGCGATGGACGAGACGCCGGTCGAGGCCGTCCGCAAGAAGCGCGACTGCTCGATCAACGTCGCGATGCGGCTCGTGAAGGAGGGGCGCGCCGATGCGTTCGTGTCGGCGGGCAACTCCGGCGCGGTCGCGACGAGCGCGATCCTGACGCTGGGGCGGATTCCGGGCGTGAAGCGTCCGGCGATCGCGACCGTCCTGCCGAACCGCAATCCGACGCGTCCGCTCATGCTCCTGGACGCCGGCGCGAACATGGACTGCCACCCCGAGTGGCTCGTGCAGTTCGCGATCATGGGCAATGCCTACTCGAAGGCCGTCCTCAAGCGCGGCACGCCGGCCGTCGGTCTCATCTCGATCGGCACGGAGGACTGCAAGGGCAACGAGATGACGAAGCAGACCTTCCCGCTCCTCAAGGCGGTGAAGGACCTCAACTTCGTCGGCAACATCGAGGGCAAGGACCTCTACAAGGGCCACATCGACGTCGCCGTCTGCGACGGCTTCGTCGGGAACGTCGTCCTCAAGACGACGGAGTCGATCGCGAAGGCGATCGGCTACTGGCTGAAGAAGGAGTGCTTCAAGGGCCCGCTGCGTTTCCTGGGGGCGATTCTCCTCAAGGGCGCGTTCCACTCGCTCAAGGAGCAGCTTGACCCCGAGATCTACGGCGGCGCGCCGCTCCTGGGCGTGCCGGGGGCCGTGATCATCACGCACGGCAGCTCCTCCCACAAGGCCATCTACTATGCCGTCAAGGCCGGCGTCGCGGCGGCGACCAACGACGTCTCGGGCCTCATCGCAAAGGCAATCGCCGACCACGCCGAGGATCAGAAGCAGAAATGAGCGACTACAATTTCTCCGCCATCGAGAAGAAGTGGCAGAAGTACTGGCTCGAGAACAAGACGTTTAAGACAGACGCGCAGGGCAAGGGCGAGAAGTTCTATTGCCTCGATATGTTCCCCTACCCGTCGGGCGCGGGCCTGCACGTCGGGCATCCCGAGGGGTATACGGCGACGGACATCCTCTGCCGCTACAAGCGCATGAAGGGCTTCAACGTCCTGCACCCGATGGGGTGGGACGCCTTCGGCCTTCCGGCCGAGCAGTACGCCGTCGAGACGGGCACGCACCCGGCCGTGACGACGAAGAAGAACGTCGACCGCTTCCGCGAGCAGATTCGCGCGCTCGGCTTCTCCTACGACTGGGACCGCGAGGTCAACACGACCGATCCGAAGTACTACAAGTGGACGCAGTGGATCTTCGAGCAGCTCTACAAGAAGGGGCTGGCCTACGTCGCCGAGGTTCCGGTGAACTGGTGCCCGGCGCTCGGCACGGTGCTGGCGAACGAGGAGGTCATCGACGGCAAGTCGGAGCGCGGCAACCACCCGGTCATCCGCAAGCCGATGCGCCAGTGGATGCTGAAGATCACCGCCTACGCCGAGAAGCTGCTGGAGGGCCTCGACGGCCTCGACTGGCCGGAGGGCGTCAAGGAGATGCAGCGCAACTGGATCGGCAAGTCCGAGGGCGCGCTGGTTGACTTTGGGGTGAGAAAGGACGGGGCCTCTGGCGGCCCCGAACCCCTGCCCAAGGAGGGGGGCGTTTCGGCTTCTTCCGACCGCATTACCGTCTACACGACCCGGTGCGATACGCTCTTCGGGGCGACGTACATGGTCCTGTCGCCGGAGCACGCGCTCGTCGCGAAGTGGCTCGCCGACGGCACGATCCGGAACGCCGAGGCCGTGAAGGCCTACCAGAAGAAGGCCGCGTCGAAGAGCGACCTGGAGCGCACCGAGCTGAACAAGGAGAAGACGGGCGTCTGCCTCGATGGCGTGAAGGGCGTCAACCCCGTCAACGGCGCGGCGATTCCGATCTACATCTCCGACTACGTGCTCGCCTCCTACGGCACGGGCGCGATCATGGCCGTGCCGGCGCACGACGAGCGCGACTTCGACTTCGCGAAGGTCTTCGGTCTTCCGATCGTGCAGGTCGTTGCCCCGGCGGATTCGGAGGCGGCGAAGAACGCCTCGAAGAATCCTGTTCCGTACACGGGCGACGCGGCGTTCACGGACATCGCGACGGGCGTGATGGTCTCGTCCGGCTTCCTCACGGGGCTCACGGTCGCCGAGGCGCGTCCGGCGATGGTCAAGTGGCTCGTCGAGCAGGGCGTCGGGAAGGCGAAGACGCAGTACAAGCTGCGCGACTGGCTCTTCTCGCGCCAGCGCTACTGGGGCGAGCCGTTCCCGGTCATCCACTGGAGCGACGGCACGCAGACGCTCGTGCCGGCGGACGAGCTGCCGCTCACGCTGCCGGCGCTGGACGACTACAAGCCGACGGGCACGGGCGAGCCGCCGCTCGCGAAGGCGACGGACTGGGTGAACGTCGTTGATCCGAAGACGGGCAAGACGGGCGTCCGCGAGACGAACACGATGCCGCAGTGGGCCGGCAGCTGCTGGTACTACCTGCGCTACATCGACCCGACGAACGACACGGCGTTCTGCGACCCCGCGCTCCTGAAGAAGTGGCTGCCGGTCGATCTCTACGTCGGCGGCGCGGAGCATGCGGTTCTGCACCTTCTCTACGCGCGCTTCTGGCACAAGGTCCTCTTCGACCTCGGTCTCGTGCCGACGCCGGAGCCGTTCCAGCGGCTCGTCAACCAGGGGATGATTCTCGGCATGGCCTACAAGAACGCGCGCGGCGTCCTCATTCCGATGGACAAGGTGACGTGGCGGGACGGCAAGCCCTTGGGACCGAAGAACTGGGGCCTTGACGGCGCGGACCTGACCGAGCTCGAGCCGCTCGCCGAATTCCCGGCGAAGATGTCGAAGAGCCTCAAGAACGTCGTCAACCCCGATGACGTCATCCGCGACTACGGCGCGGACTCGCTCCGGCTCTACGAGATGTTCATGGGGCCGTTGCAGGTCGTGAAGCCCTGGCAGACGTCGGGCGTGAAGGGCGTCCACAACTTCCTCAAGCGCGCGAACCGGCTCGTCACGGAGACGAAGGCCGTTGACCGTCCGCTCACGAAGGCGGAGGCGAAGACGCTCGCGACGATGGTGAAGAAGGTCGGCGACGATCTGGAGGCGCTGGTTTCCCAGCTGGGCATCACGAATACGACGGACGCTCTTCTGAGCAGCGACCGCACAAATGATGTGAAATACAAGGCCGATGGAAGCCTTGACCGTTACACGATCGGCACTGCAGTGGCCAACACATCGCTGGATAATTACGATGTGGTCGTGGACCGGACGGGGACAGTCACGCTGAAGCCAGTGCCCATCACCATCACCAACGAGATGGTCCAGACGTATGGCTCGTCGGACAAGACCTTCAAGGAGGTCACGACGCCGACACTCGTCAATGGCGATGCCATCTCGACGGTTGGCCTGAGCATGACGCCGAAGGCCGGCGGCGCTTATGAGACGAACCGGGATGGACGGACTACGGCGGATGCTGGGACGTACAAGAATGACCTGGAATCGGATGGCGGCGGCATTGTCCACGAAGATGGCAGTGATGCCCGCAAGAACTACAGCGTTACGATTGAGGGCGACATCATCGTCAACAAGGCGCCGCTGGAGATCACGACGAAGGATGTCCGCGTCGACTACGGCACCGACTACGGTACGACGGTCGGCAAGACGGTCTGGGACGGTGACCGCGACCGCGGCGGCGACCGTCCGGAGGACAAGCGCGTGGTGACGCTGCCGTTCTTCAAGGTACTGGAGGACAAGACGACGCACCGCTACGGCACCTATGATGTCGCCAAGCGCACGACGGAAGTCAAGATCGCGCCGTCGGCTCAGGTCCTGCCGGAGCCGAACCAGCCTGCGACGCAGTATCGCGAGCTCGACACGGAGCTGACGACGGACAAGGGCACGGGCGAATTCACGCTCAAGTACAATGGCTCGCGCTTCACGATCCTGCCGGACGATGATGCTGCAGCGCAGCTCATCGTCGTCGGCGACGAGACGAAGAACCGCGATCTCTTCGAGAAGGCACTCCATGTGGCCTTCACGAAGATGGGCCTCGAGGTGGCCGACCTCGACGGTGTCTACATCCATTTCGGCAAAGAA
>ONTV01000041.1 GCA_900320855.1 uncultured Lentisphaerota bacterium | reverse complement strand
CGGGCAAAACGCATGATCTGGGCGGTCATTGACACGAAAATCACATCGTCGCCTCTGGCGAGCTGGCAGAGCCGGCGGATCAAATGAAGAATCCCAAGACAAAGAACCGCACGGCGTCGTCCGGAAAGAGCGAAGCGAAGGAGCGCATCGTCCTCGTCGCAATGCCGCCGACTATGGCGCGAAGATGCAGGAGGCCGCATGAACAGTGATAGCCTGTCGATCAGGAAACTTGACGCCGAGCAAGGCCGACCTTGCCGTGACCAGGGAATTGCAAGCCCTCTCGGAGCGGTTGGGCGTCCCCCTTCTCGACCACCTTGTCATCGGGGCAGAAGGAACCGGCGATTTCGTTTCCCTTGCCGAGCGGAACGGCTGAACAAAGCCTCACGCGGACGTGTCCCCTATGGCTGGAAACAGAAAAGCATAAATTCCGACATTTCCTGATTTACCGAACCTTTGGAACATCATGGACTACCTTCTTCAGAAACTGCTCTTGGTGCTGACGCCGATTCTGTTCGTCGCGGATCTCGTGCAGAGCCACTTCTACCTGCGCGAAGCCGATGCGCGCGAGGGCGGCGACCACCTGCCGCACACGGTCTACTACAGCTGCTTCGGGCTCTTCTTCGCCGCGATGCTCTTCGCGCTTCTCGCGCCGTCGCTTCCGCTCATGTGGGTGGCCATCGAGCTGACGACACTCGTCTCTGCGCCGCTCATCGCCTACCACCGCACGAAGGAGTCGCTGGAGGCGATGTGGAAATACCTCCTCATCTGCTCGATCGGCATCGGCCTCGCCCTCTTCGGCACGATGCTCGTCCTCCACGCGCAGACCACTGGCCGCGTCGCGTGGTTCAAGGCGGGCTTCGCCTTCATCCTCGCGGGCTACGGCACAAAGACGGGGCTCGCGCCCTTCCACACGTGGCTGCCCGACGCCCACTCCGAGGCGCCCGCGCCCGTCTCGGCGCTTCTCTCGGGCGCACTCCTCAACTGCTCGCTCTTCGCCATCGTCCGCTTCCGCGAAGCGATGCCCGACGCCGCCGCGCCCTTCTGCGACCGCGCGATGCTCGCGCTCGGTCTCCTCTCCGTCGCGACGGCGGCCATCTTCATGGTCCGCCAGACGGACTACAAGCGCCTGCTCGCCTACTCCTCCGTCGAGCACATGGGACTGGCGACGATTCTCTTCGCCCTCGTCGGTCTCCTCTTCGACGGACGGCCGCACACAGACCTTCTCCAGCTCGCCCTGCTCGCGCACGTCGCCGCCCACTCGCTCACGAAGACGCTCCTCTTCCTGACGGCCGGCAACCTGCTCCTCGCCTTCGGCACGCGCGCCATCGCCGCCGTCCAGGGCCTTGGCGTCTCGATGAAGGGACACGCCGCCCTCTGGATCGTCGGGCTCCTCTTCATCTGCGGCATGCCGCCGTCCGTCCTCTTCCTCTCCGAACTCGGCCTCGTCTGCACGGCGCCCGTCTGGGTCTCCGCCACCGTCCTCGTCCTGCTCTTTGTCGTCTTCGCCGCCATGATGAAAGTCGCGCTCGCGATGACGATGGGGCAGCCCGCACATGCGCCCGCACCCCTTCCGCGTCGGCTCGCCGCCGTGCCAACGTTCCTCGCCGCCGCGCTGGCCGTTGGGGGACTCGCGCTCACCGTCCTCCTCGTGGTCGCCGTCGAGACAGACCACCCCGTCGCCACCGCCCTTCTCCGTCCGTAAGTTCTCCCCGCCTTTCCCCTACGACCATGATCGAGACACACGCCTTTGAATCGGCCGAACAGGCCCAAGCCTTTCTCCAGACGCTCGGCGGCTACGCCGAGCCGCCCGCCGTCGCGCCCCTCAAGGGCGAAGCCGCGCACGAAGTCGCCGTCGGACCCGTCCACGCCGGCGTCATCGAGCCGGGCCACTTCCGCTTCCAGTGCGTGGGCGAAAACGTCTACAACCTGCAGATCTTTCTCGGCTACCAGCATCGCGGCGTCGAGGACGCAATCGTGCAGGCGGACGGCAACCTGCCGCGCCAAATCGCCCTCGCCGAGACGTGTGCCGGCGACACGTCCATCGCCGCCGCGACCGCGTTCGCCGAAATCATCGAGGCCCGCGACGGCCTCCGCGTCTCCGCCCGCGACCACGCCCTGCGGCGTCTGCTCCTCGAGCTCGAACGCATCGCCAACCACGTCGGCGACCTCGGTGCGCTTGCGGGCGACGTCGCGTTCCTGCCGACGGCCTCGTTCTGCGGACGCATCCGAGGCGACTACCTCAACCTCACGGCCCTCGTCTGCGGCAACCGCTTTGGCCGCAATGCCGTCGTGCCGGGCGGCTTGCGCGTCGCGCTCACGGACGAAACGCGCACGAAAATTCTCGCGGGTCTGCGCGCCGCGAAGAGAGACCTCGACGCCGCGCTCAAGCTGATGTTCGAATCGCCCAGCGTCTGCGACCGCCTCGACGGCACGGGCGTCGTCCCGAAGGACGTCGCGGCGCAACTCGGCCTCGTCGGCGTCGCCCGCCGCGCCTCGGACGAACTGAACGGCGACGTCCTCGCGCGTGCGCTGATTCGCCGCAAGGAAATCGACGAGGCGCATGAGGTCGTGTTCGGTCTTCTGGAGGAGGAAAGCCTGTGGGCGAAGGACAATGGACAGCGGACAATGGACAGCGGAGAGGGCCCGCACACGGCGAACGCCTCACGCGACGAACCGAGGTCTGAAAACAGCGGTTGGGCTGGCGCCGCGTCTGCGGCGCCATTCACGGCAGTTGTCGCGACGGTCGCCGCCTGGCGCGGGCCGCTCGTCCACGCGGCGGTCTTCGACACACACGGTGCAATGCGCCGCTACAAGATCGTCGACCCGTCGGCGCATAACTGGCAGGGCCTCGCGTGGGCACTGCGCGGCGAGCAGATCTCGAACTTCCCGATCTGCAACAAGTCGTTCAACCTCTCGTATTGCGGAACAGATAGGTAAACATCATGCTCAAGGCACTTATCGCACGACTTCGGCAGGGATTTCGGACGGGCGCGTTCCCGACAAAGGCAGGCCCGAACCTGCCGCCGGACTTTCGCGGACGCCCCGCGCTCGACGCGGGCCTCACAACGGACGACCTTGCGCGGGCGAAGGCCGTCTGCCCCGTCGCGGACGCGCTCGGCCACGATGCGGGCGGCGCGTTCCTCGACATGGGCCGTTGCACGTTCTGCGGCCGCTGCGCCGAGGCCTGTCCCGGCAAGATCCGCTTCACGAAGGAATACCGCCTCGGCGTTTTCACGCGCGAGGCACTGGTCGTCCGCGCCGGAGAAGCGCCCTACGAGCCGCCGCGACAGACGAACCCGGAGGCCTGTGCGCTCCGGCAGTCGTTCCAGCTGCGCGAAGTCTCGGCCGGCGGCTGCGCCGCGTGCGAACTCGACGCGAACGTCCTCGGCACGCTCGCGTGGGACATGGGCCGCTTCGGCATCCGCTTCGTCGCCTCGCCACGCCATGCGGACGCGATTTACCTGACGGGGCCCGTCTCGCCGAACATGCAGCGTGCGCTTGAGAAGACGTATGCTGCCGCGCCGGAGCCGAAGTTCCTGATCGCGGCCGGCGCGTGCGCCATCTCCGGCGGACTCTACGCGCACGGCACGCTGCCAGCCGTGCCTGCGCTCTTCATCCCCGGCTGCCCGCCCCATCCGGCGACGACGCTCGAAGCCCTCCTGCGCTTCACCGGCCGCGAGACCTTCGCGACGACGAATGCCTCAAGGCTTTCGTCGTCCCTGTCCAGCTGAACGCCCAGCCGAGCGCTCACTCCGCCGCCGTCCGAACCGTCAGCAACATCCGTCCTGCCGCAGGCGACCTTAAGCGGCGTGAGGGCCTCGCACGGCGACGCGGGCGGCGCGGGGCGTGCCCGCCAGCGCCGAGGCGGACAAGAGGACGCCAACGAGAAGAAATCCGCGCACCGGGCTTCTAGCGAAAGCCGAGGATCTTGTGGAGCTGGACGGAGAGCGACCAGCCGTCCAGGCGGGAGAGGACGGACTTCGCCGTCGCAAAGTCAATCTCGCCGTGCCGTTCGCACGGCGAGATGTAGTAGTCCGTCGCGGCGATGCGCCCGCGAATCTCCTGCGCGAAACGGATGACGGACGCCTCGTCCGAGGAGGCGACGACCCGCACCTCGTCGCAG
The DNA here is from genome assembly GCA_900320855.1 of uncultured Lentisphaerota bacterium. GTDB lineage: Bacteria > Verrucomicrobiota > Kiritimatiellia > RFP12 > UBA1067 > UBA1067. Next base: position 11,203 of record ONTV01000041.1, on the reverse strand, counting down.
CGGCGAAGGCACGTCTCCGCACGATAGCGCGCGGCCTCTTCCGCCTTGGGCGAACAGGCAACGTAATCGACGTCGCCCAGCCACGCGGGCGCGAGCAGGCCATTCGTCTCGACGCCGATCCAGAAGCCCGCGCCCTTCAGCGCCGAGACGAGTTCGGGCATCCCCGCCTGGATCGTCGGTTCGCCGCCTGTCAGGATTACGCTCGTCGGACGCTGCGCGCGCACCTCGGACAGCAGATCGTCCAGCGACAGCGTGAATCGCCGCGCCGTGTCCGTGTCGCACCACGGGCAGGCGAGATTGCAGCCCGCGAAGCGGACGAACGTGCAGGGCCGCCCCATGTTCCGCCCCTCCCCCTGGAGCGACGAAAAGACCTCAACGAGCCCGTACATCCTTCCCCCGGAAGGCGAGCGCGTAGAGGCCGACGACCGCGAAGCAGATCGCCGGGACGACGAAGCTCGCGCGCAGCGACGTCGCGCAGAGCTTGAGGTTCGTGTCCCAGTCCGTCGCGTACCCCGGCACGAGCGCGCACCACACGGAGTTCGGGTTGCCGATGACGTCCGCCATCCACGGCGTGATGATCGCGCCGCCCAGGATCGCCATGATGAGGCCAGACGCGCCGAGCTTCAGGGCCTTCGGATCCAGCCCGCCGAGTGCCATGCCGTAGATCGTCGGGAACATGAGCGACATGAAGCCGCTCATCGCGACGAGGCAGAGGACATTCGAGGAAAACGGCAGCCCCCCGACCGAGAAGAGGATGCGCGTCGGCAGGTACATGACGCCGAGGCAGCAGAGGATCGCGCCCGCCGCGAAGACGGCCATCATCTTCGCCGGCTCGACGTACTTCATGGCGAACGTCGCGATCCAGCGGCAGACGATGAAGAGCGTGATGGCGACCGTGTAGTAGGTCGCGCCGTCCGCTGGCGTGACGCCCAGCTCCTTCTGGCAGTAGACGTTGAGCCACGTCCACGCGGCGATCTGCACGCCCACGTAGAAGAACTGGGCGACGACGCCAAAGCCATAGCGCGGCGTCCGCAGGAGCGTCCCGAGCATCGCCCGGTAGTCGCGCTGGAGAACGACGTAGGCGAGCGGACCGAGACAGCCCAGCAGCACCCAGACGATCTTGTTCATCTCCGGAAAGAGGAAGTAGAGCGCGGTGATCGGCGCGAAGGTGAAGAGCGTCGCGACGCCGACGCGCTTCAGGGCCACCGACCGGCCGTCGCCCGACGCCGCAGCGCCGTCCTCCTTCGCGAAGAGGAAGAAGAGCCAGATGAGCGCGGCGATCGCGCAGAGACCGACGTAGGGCGCGCAGACCCAGAAGAGCTCGTTGAGGACGATGCCCTGCCGCGTCGCCTCGTCCATGAGCGCGCGCTCCTCCGCCGTCGCGGGGTGGAGGTGCGAGAGGATGAGCTGCTGGGCAAGGACGATGCCCATCATCGAGCCGACGGGATTGAACATCTGCGCGAAGTTGAGCCGCCTCACGGCCGTCGAGGCTTCGCCGAGCGAGAGGACGTACGGATTGCACGTCGTCTCCAGGAGGGAACAGCCGCCCGCGACGATGAAGATCGCGATGAAGTAGACGTCGAACGACTGGGCGATGCAGGCGGGGATGTAGAGGAGCGCGCCCGTGATGTAGACGAAGAGACCGATCAGCACGCCCTTGCGGTAGCTGAACTCCTCGGCGAGGACGGCCGCGAAGATCGCGAGGACCGCATAGGCCCCGTAGAACGCGACCTGCACGAGACCGGCCTTCGACTGGTCCATCGTGAAGATGCGCTGGAACGACGGCACCAGATTGTCCGTCATGTTGTTCAAAAGCCCCCACAACGTGAAGCAGCTCACGAGCATCACGAATGTGAGGAGATTCTTCTTCGAGATCAGCCGTCCGTTTTCCATGCGATTATGCCATCCTGCCGGCATTCATGCCATCCGCCGTCTCCAGGTGCGCCTGGATCGCGGCATACAAAACGTGATTCGCGCCGGGCGCAAGCGTCCGCCCGCCCGGCCAGTCCGAGACCGGCTCCACGCAGACGAAACGCATCCAGTCGTCCGCCGCCAGATCGGCGAGCCGCGTCTCCGCGCCCGGATTCCAGACGACGGCGCGGTCGTTGCCGGACGACGCGACCGCGATCGCGCGCTTGAGCCCCGGATCGAGCACCGCGTAGGCGTGCCGGGGCGCCGGCTTCATCTCGAAGATGTGGTCGGGCGCGAAATCGACCTTCAGGTCGCCGGCCCATACGCCGCGCCGCTGCTCCGGCGTCGTGCCGTCCGTGTACGCGCAGCCGTCCAGCCCCCGCACCGTGACGCCGTCGCGGTCGCGCACGGCGAGATAGGGGTGGAAACCGCAGCTGAAGGCGAGCGGCTCCGAGCCCGTGTTCGTCGTCGTCAGCGCGAGATTGAGTTTCATCGAGACGGATACCTTGACCGTCAGGTCGAAGGCATGCGGCCAGAGCTGCCGCGTGACGAGATCGTCCCGAAGGCCGAGCGTCACCTCCGTCACGTCCTCGGAATACTCCGTGCCGCGCACATCGAAGACCATCTTCGACGCGAAGCCATGCTGCGGCAAGTCCTTCGAGAAGCGGTTTCCGAACTGCGGCCAGCAGACGGGCACGCCCCCGTGGAACTTGTCGCCCCGGTTGTAGTCCGCATCCCGCCGCGCCGGTCGGAAGAGGACGGGCCCGTGGCCCGTCGGACGGTAGGAAAGCGTGTTCGCGCCGAGTAGCGCGACCTCCGCCGTGCCGTACCGGTTCGCGAGAACGACGTTCGGATAGCCAGCAAAGCCCGGACGGAAGACGATCCGTCCGGGCGCACCGTACCGCGCATTCAGCTCGGCAACCGTCATCTTCAGGCGAGCCCCTTGTAGAGCTTCTCAATGTCCTTGACCGTGAGGTCGCGCGGGTTGCCCGGACGACAGGCGTCGGCGTAGGCCGACTTCGCGAGGAACGCGATGTCCTCCTTCTTCAGGACGCCCTTGAGGTCGGCCGGGATGCCGACGTCCTTCGAGAGCTTCTCGACCGCCGCGATCGCCGCCTTGCGGACGGCCGCGAGCGGCATCTTCTCCGCGCCCTTCACGCCCATCGCGACCGCGATCTTGCGGTACTTGTCGCCCGTCTTCGGCGCATTGAACTTCATCGCCGTCGGCAGGAGGATCGCGCACGCCTTGCCGTGCGGCATGTCGTAGAGCGCGGAGAGGCCGTGCGCCATCGAGTGGTCGATGCCGAGGCCGACGTTCGAGAAGCCCATGCCCGCGATGTACTGGCCGAGGGCCATGCCCGCGCGGCCCGCCGGCTTGTTCGCGACCGCGTCGCGCAGCGAGGCGCTGATGAGGCGGATCGCCTCCAGGTGCAGCATGTCCGTCATCGGGCAGGCCGCCTTCGTGATGAGGCCCTCGATCGCGTGGGTCAGGGCGTCCATGCCCGTGAAGGCCGTGAGGCCCTTCGGCATCGAGCTCATCATGTCGGGATCGACGAACGCGACGACGGGAATGTCGTGGGGATCGACGCAGACGAACTTGCGCTTCTTCTCGACGTCGGTGATGACGTAGTTGATCGTCACCTCCGCCGCCGTGCCGGCCGTCGTCGGGACGGCGAGGATCGGCTTCGAGGGCTTCTTCGTCGGCGCGACGCCCTCCAGGCTCCGCACATCCGCGAACGACGGGTTCGCGAGGATGATGCCGACGGCCTTGGCCGTGTCCATCGAGCTGCCGCCGCCGATGGCGATGATGCAGTCGGCCTTCGCCTTCTTCGCGGCCTTCACGCCATCCTTCACGTTCTGGATCGTCGGGTTCGGCTTGATCTCCGAATAGACGGCGTAGGCGACCTTCGCCGCGTCCAGGAGGTCCGTCACCTTCTTCGTGACGCCGAACTTGATGAGGTCGGGGTCGGAGAAGACGATCGGCTTCTTGAGCCCGCGCTGGGCGAGTTCGGGGACGATGGACTTCACGGCGCCGGCGCCGTGGTACGAGGTTTCGTTCAGGATGATGCGGTTGACCATGATTCGGATTTTCCTTTCGTTTTCGCTTTCGGAAATCGGCAGCAGAACGCAACGACGCGCCCCACCGACCGCGAATTATACCATCTTGCCCGATTCACGCGCAAGCCGACTAACCCATTACCAAAGATTTTGATATCTTTTGCGAAGTCTGGTTGCGCAACTTGACCGCCTCATTTTGTCATTCTGGGAGAAAATCGCAAGCGAGTTGACTGAAGGCGCTTGCGTCTCGAACGAGACAGATGATATAATGCGTAGAGTGGTTGGATTTCAGATCTCAAATTTCAAAGGTTTCAAAACTCTAAAATTCAGGCTTCACGATTCGCCGTTCGCAGTTCAGATTTAAAGATTCAGACTTCAAGGTTCAATCGTTCACAATTCAGATTTCATCCGCCCAACAATTTCACCCGTCTAACAAAACAAGGGACGAACCATGGCGACATACAGGCAATTCGAAGAAATCCCCGTCTGGCAAGCGGCCATCGAACTCGCCGCGCACGTCTTCGACCTCACCGCGCGGCCGGCCTTCAAATACCGTGGCGACCTCGTCAACCAGATTCGGCGCGCCGCGCTCTCCGTCTCGAACAACATTGCCGAAGGATACGAGCGCGGCACGACAAACGATCTCATCCACTTCCTCTACATCGCGCGCGGTTCCTGCGGTGAAACCCGATCGATGACGCATTTCGCCGTCCGACTCGGCGGTATGGACGAGGAACGCGAGGCGATTGAGGAAGTCCGGGCTCGCTGTGAAAACGTGTCCCGCCAGCTGTTCGGCTGGATAGACTCCCTGCAGAACTCGGACATCAAGGGCGTCCGGCACCTGAACGACCAGACGCGCCGCGACTACGCCCTGACGGCCGCGCGCAAGGATTTCCGCGAGAAGTTCAGTCCGCAGGCCGCCGACGCGGCCTGCGCGGCCGGCACGCTCGACACGTTCGCCCGCGAAAAGCTGGAAGCGCTGATGGCGCTCAAGGACCTGGAGCAGACAACCGGGCGGACAAGCAACGCGGACAAGGCGCCGATCTGCCCGACGTGCGGAGGGAAAATGGTCAAGCGCCATGACACGCACGGACGCCCCTTCTGGGGCTGCGCCGCCTATCCGAACTGCCGTGGCTCGCGCAATTGGGAGACGAGGTGCTGACAAGAAAAGGCGTTGACAAGAAAAGAGCTGACGAGAAGAGGTGCTGACAAGAGGATGAGCTGACAAGAAACAAAGCTGACAAGAAACGAAACCCTGATGACACGAAAATTTCAAATTTCAGATTTCAGATGGTGGCCATATTCAAGTTCCATATGGTGGCCATATTCAAGCTCCATATCGTGGCCTTATCGAATTTCATATGGCGACCGTATTCTAAAGACAACAAGGCAACGACGATAAGGTTCCCAAATTCAAAAGATGACGAGGCAATGACCATAATGCCCACAGAATCAAAGGAATAATGTCCACAGGATCCAAAGATAATGAGGCAATGGCCATAATGCCCACAGAATCAAAAGGTAATGAGGCGATGGCTATAATGTCCCCAAGATCAACCGTGCAACAAGGCTCGCTGAGTTTGACCTGAAATTTGAAATATAATCTGAGATTTGAAATATGATATAAATATGATAATATGATAAATTTGAAATATAATCTGAGATTTGAAATAGGATATAAATATGATTGCGATATGATATTTAAGACTGGAAATCCCTATACCCTTAATCGCCCATTCACCCGCACCTAGCCGCCTTCCTCCCATGAAACGCATATTCATCGCCTTGAAAATGGCCGGCGTCGCCGGACGTGAGAAGCTCTCCGGCATCTTCCGCTTCCTCGGCGAAAGCCGCGAGAACGCGCCGTCCGACTTCCACGACTGGGATATCACCCTCGTCCGCACCGCCGCCGAGTTCACGCCCGCGCGTATGCGCCAAGCGCTCGACCAGGGCTACGACGGCTTCATCGTCTCCATCCCCGACACCGAACCGTCCGCCGCCCTGCTCGCGGCGACGGACGTCCCGACCGTCGTCATGGACATCCACGACCCCGGCCTCTCCGCCCGGCAGCACAACGTCGTCTTCGTCCGCAACGACCCGGAGGCCATCGGACGTGCCGCCGCCGACCACCTCCTCGCGACCGGACGCTGCCGCGACTACGCCTTCGTCCACAATCCGTCCGTCCGCGAATGGAGCGTCGGCCGGTTTCGCGCCTTCCGCGCCGCCCTGCGCGACCACGGCCTCTGGGCGCATGAATTCGCCGAACCGAATGAGCTCAAGGGCCTCGAACGCCCGATCGGCATCTTCGCCGCCAACGACGACCGGGGATACGACATCCTCGAATACTGTCGGCGGCATCGCCTACGCGTCCCGGAGGACGCCCTCGTCCTCGGTACGAACAACGACACGCTCATCTGCGAAAACAGCCGACCGCGCCTCTCGTCCATCCAGCCTGACTTCGAGCAGGAGGGCTTTCTCGCCGCGCAGGCCCTCGCCGAGCTGATGGCGAAGCCGTCACCCGCCCCGGCGCGCACGGTCTTCGTCGGCGTCAAGGCCCTCGTGCGCCGCGACTCGACGGCGGACGTCTCCCTTGCGGGCAAGCTCGTGCAGAAGGCCGTCGCCTACATCCGCAAGAACGCCTTGCGCGACATCTCCGTTCCAGACGTCGCCAACCACCTTGGCTGCTCGCGCCGTCTCGCCGACCTCCGCTTCCGCGAGCTGATGGGAACGTCCATCGGCGAGACGATTCTCGCGACGCGCCTGGACGAGGCCAAGCGACTGCTCGCGACGACGCGCGAGCCGATCGACGCGATCGCCCTTCGCTGCGGCTACACGAACCCAAACTCGCTCAAGAACCTCTTCAAGCGCCGCTTCGGCCTGTCCATGCGCGACTGGCGCCGCCAGTCGGCCTGACGAACGCGACGCGCCCCCTATTTTCGCGTCCGCAGCCATGTGGCCGCCGCCGCGTCGCCGCGCAGGGCGCGCGCGCGCATCGCCCAGTAGAGCGAGCGCTCGGCGTCCGGCTTGACGCCATGCCCGAACTGGTAGGCGGCGGAGAGGTTGTCCATCGCCTCGGGATGCCCCAACTCGGCGGCCGCCTGATAGCAGCGCACGGCCATGACCATGTCCTGCGCACAGCCGAACCCGCGCAGGTAGCATGTGCCGAGGTTCACGAATCCGTTCGGGTCACGCTGCCGCGCAGCGCGGCTGAAGCAGTCGTAGCCGCGCTTCAGGATGCGCTCCAGGCGGTTCGTCTCGACCCCCTCGCGCGCAAACGCCTCGGAAATCGCGATCGAGCCCAGCGCGTTCAGCGCCTGCACATTCCCGCCGTCCGCCGCCTTCTGGAGGTAGGCGAAGTCGTTCTTCTCGACCGACAGGAGATACCAGGCAAGCGGATTGTTCCGCTTCTCGGCCAGCTCGCGGATCTTGTCGCGCGAGGCGTCCAGGCACCGCTTCGCCAGCTCCTGGTCGTCCGTCGTCACGCCGAGGACGAACTGCTGGAGGGGCTTGCCGGCCTTCGCGTCGCGCGTGACGATCTCCTTCGCCTCCGCATAGACCTTCGCGCCGCAGGACGTCGGCGCGTTCAGGACGCGCACGACGGCGTCGGACGAGCTCATCGCGCCCAGGAGAAGGCAGGCTGCCGCAAGGATCGTCATAGGTAGGGACGGTACGTGTTCGTCAGCGTCTTCCAGTTCTTCTTCTTCGCGCAGATCGTGAGCGTCCGCTCCCGGCGCCAGAAGCACCAGCGGCTCGGCCGCTCGACCTCGACGATGTGGAAGCCGTCGCGCACGAGCGAGTAGACCTCCGGCAGGGTGAAGCCCGCCTGCTGGCGCGTCTTCTCCGGCACGGCGAAGTAGAGCCGCCCGTCCGGCTTCAGGACGCGGTGCGCCTCCTTCACCGCCGCCCGCGAGACGGCCGCGCCGTCCATCAGCACGACCTCGAACTGCGCGTCCTCGTAGGGGAGCGCCGTCGCCCGGTCCGTCGCGCGCCAGACGCGGCCGCGCAGCGGCGCGAAGCGTGCCGGCAGCGCCTCGCCGGGAAAGCCGACCTCCAGGCTCGTGCGGACGGGCCTCACGCGAGCGCGACCTCCGTCTCCGCGCGCGTCGCGAGGTCCTTCAGCCGCGCGACGCCCTTCTCGACGTCGTCCGGACCGAGGAAGACGGCCTTTGCCGCGCCGCCCTGATCGGCGTGCGAAAAGAACTTCTTCGGCTTCTGGGCCTTGAGCGCGAGATCGACCGACTCGCCCGCCGCGCGCAGCTTCGCCGCGAGGCGCACCGCCGCGTCGCGCTGCTCCGGGAACATGAAGCCGACGGCTACGCCCTTCTTCTGCGCCGCCGCGTCCGCGCCGAGACGCGCCTTCAGCAGCTCCGTCACGACGACATCGCCGAAGCCGAGGCCGACGGCGCTCGTCGGCTCGCCGCCGATCGTCGTCAGGAGGTTGTCGTAGCGTCCGCCGCCGAAGATCGCGCGGAACTCGCCCTTCGTGTCGAACGCCTCGAAGACGACGCCCGTGTAGTAGCTCAGGCCGCGAATGACCGAGATGTCGAACTGAAGCGCGTCCGCAAAGCCCGCGAGTTCCGCGAGGCGGAAGAGCTCGACGAGCTCGGGGCAGTCCGCATAGCTCGTCGTGTCCATGATCGCGAACGTCGCCGCGACGTCCGCGTCCGTGAGCCCGCCGTCCTTCAGCATCGCGGCGATCTCCGTGTCGGGCATCTTGCCGCGCTTGTCGAGCGCGAGGAAGACCTGCGCGTGCTTCGCGGGGGCGATGCCGCTCTTCTCGAGAAGCGCGCCGAGAAACTTGCGGGACGAGACGTGCACCTTGAAGTCGGCCGTCGAGAGGCCCATGCGCCGCAGCGCGTCCACCGCCGCGCCCAGCACCTCGACCTCCGCCAGGATCGAGTCCTCGCCGATGATGTCGACGTTCCACTGGTAGTGCTCGCGCTTGCGGCCTTTCGTCATGCGCTCGTAGCGGAAGCACTGCGCGATCGTCGTCCACTTGAGCGGGAAGGCGAGTTCCTTCTGCCGCTGGGCGACCATGCGCGCCAGGGTCGGCGTCATCTCGGCGCGGAGCGCCAGGTGGCGCTCGGACTTGTCGAGGAAGTGGTAGATCTGCTCGCCAACCTCCTCGCCCGCCTTGCGCGCCAGAAGCTCGTAGCTCTCGACGACGCAGGCGTCATACGGCTTGAAGCCGGCCGCCTCGCCGGCCGCGCGAAAGGCGTCGAAGACGCGGTTGCGCCAGACCATGTCCTCCGGATAGAAGTCGCGCATCCCGCGCGGCGGCTCAAAACTCAGTTTTTCAGACATCATGAACTCCTCTCCGCATAGTATAGCAAAAAACCGCCGTCTCCACATCTCGGCATATGCCTGACACCCTTATCCCGGAAAATCCGGGATAAGGGTGGAGGCTCGCTGTGACTTGACAAAGTAAATGCCCCCAAACTGGGAGCATTTACCTTGTCCTTTCACCCTTCGCTTATTTCGCGGGCTTCCGGTAGCCGCACTTCGGGCAGACGCCGTCCACGAGGGTGATGCCGCAGAGGGGGCAGCGGTCCTTCGTCTGGCCGGGCGTGAACTCGCACGAGGCCGCGTTGACGCCGCTCGTGAAGGTGATCTTGACGATGTTGAGCTTGTCCTTGAGAAGCTCGTACACCATCTTGATCATCCCCTCGACGGTCATCGTCTCCTTGGTGACGACGAGGCGGCAGTCGGGATACGCCTTGCAGAGCTTGTTCTCGAAGGCGGCTCCCTTCATGGTGTTCGTCTTCGTGCCGTTCTTGATGCCTTCCTTCTCGTAGACGCCGAGGATGGCCGGGAGGAGCGGATCGTCCTCGCGCAGGATGAGCGCGTGGTCGAAGTTCTTGATGACGTCCCACGCCGTCTTCTGGATCTCGTTGCACGGGAAGACCATGTTGACGCCGGGATTGACGCTGTCCTCTACCTCGATGGTGAGGCCGCCGGTGTGGCCGTGCAGATAGCGCGCCTCGCCCTGGAAGCCGTAGAAGCGGTGCGCATACTGGATGTCGAACTTGGTGATTGATCTCATTGCTGCTGTCCTTTCGCTTTGGTTTGTCGTTTGAAGGCCCGTCGGCGCCACCCGGCGCGCGTCCAGGCCCCCCGTCTGGAATCAGAAGTTGTTGGCCTGAAGCTGGAAGTAGGCCTTCGGATGGTCGCACACGGGGCACGTCTCCGGGGCTTCCGCGCCCTCGACGATGGCTCCGCAGTTGCGGCACTGCCACTTGTTCGCGCCGACGCGCACCCAGACCTCGCCGGTCTCGATGTTCTTCGCGAGCGCGCGGTAGCGCGCCTCGTGGTGCGCCTCGACCTCCGCGACCTTACGGAACTTGAAGGCGATGTCGGTGAAGCCCTCGGCCTCGGCCTCGTCCGCCATGCGCTTGTACATGTCGGTCCACTCCTCATGCTCTCCGGCCGCGGCGGCAAGCAGGTTCTCCGGCGTCGTCTTGATGCCTTCGAAGAGCTTGAACCACATCTTGGCGTGCTCCTTCTCGTTGAGGGCCGTCTCCTGGAAGATGGCCGCGATCTGCTCGTAGCCATCCTTCTTCGCCTTCGAGGCGAAGTAGTCGTACTTGTTGCGCGCCTGGGACTCGCCCGCAAAGGCGGCCATCAGGTTGGCTTCCGTCTTCGATCCCTTGAATTCCATGGTGTTTTTCCTTTCTTTGGGTTGGTTGATGGACATCGCAGAGCAAATCACCTGCGCAACCGCTTCGCGCATTTGTCGCAGACGCCGGTGACTCGCAGTTCGAGATGATGCCGCTCGCTCGGCATGCCCTCGGGGATCGGCTGCTCCGCCGAGAGCGGATAGTCGGTGATCGAACCGCACACTTCGCAGATGAAGTGCGCGTGCGGGCCGAGAATGGTGTCGTAGCGCGCCGCCGAAAGCGCGTCGAGCCGCGTGACTATCCCCAGCTCGGCGAACTCGTTCAGGATGCGGTAGACCGAATCGCGGGTCACGGTCGGCACGCGCTTGCGAACCTTCGCGAGCGTCTCGTCCACCGACGGATGCCGCCTCGACAGGCGCAACGCATTGAAGACAGCGAGCCGCTGCACGGTGCACTTGAGCCCGTGCTCGCGGCAGAACGCCGGAAAGTCCTCGCTGCTGATGTCGCTGGTCATCTCCATCGTCGATCTCTTATTCATCTTTTATGTAAATAAGTATAACATTTATTATCTGCGGCGTCAATAGGGAGTCGAGTCGATTGGGGAGCCACCCCGACAC
>ONTV01000020.1 GCA_900320855.1 uncultured Lentisphaerota bacterium | reverse complement strand
CCGCGACGAGGTCGCCGCCCGCGCCGCGTCCGGCCAGGCGTTCGCCGCCGAGCAGCGCGAAGGGTCCGCCGGCTTCGCCGGTCGTGGCGTCCGTGTCGGCGAGGACGACGCGCAGGGCGTCGCCGTAGGCGCGGCAGACGCCGCGCGCGATCGCGCAGCCGGCCGTGCCGACGCCGAGGAGAAGAAGCGGGGAGCGGTCGCTCATTTGAAGAACCTCCCGAAGATGCCGTCGAGGAGGGACTTCTCCTCGTAGTTGCGGTGGGCGTAGAGAAGCGCGCCCGCGACGGCCGCGAACGCGGGCGGGAACGGCGCGTCGTCGAGTCCGTCGACGTAGAGGGGCTTGCCGAGGCGCACGGACGTGCCGAGGACTTCCTCGGCGAGGGCCTCGACGTCGCGCATCTGGGCGCCGCCGCCCGTGAGGACGACGCCCGCGTGGAGGCGGTGGAGGAGGTCCTGCTCCTCCAGCGTCTCGCGCACCATCGTGAAGAGCTCGAGGAGGCGCGCGTTCACGACGGTGTCGAGCGCGCGGCGCGAGATCGTGCGGTTGTCCATGAGCGTGTTCTCGCCGCGCTCGACGCGGACGCGCGCGGACGCGCCCTCGGCGGCGCCGATGCGCGCGCTCGCCTCCTCCTTCTTCAGGCCTTCGGCCTGGGCATGGGTCGTCTGGAACGCCTGGGCGATGTCGCTCGTCACGTGGTCGCCGCCGACGCCGAAGACGCCCGTCGAGACGGCGTAGCCGTCGGCATAGACGGCATAGCCCGTCGAGCCGCCGCCGAGGTCGAGGACGAGCACGCCGTTCTTGCGCTCGTGGTCTTCGAGGACGGCGTCGGCCGCGCAGGTGACGGCGTAGAGCGGGTCGCGGATCTCGAGGTGCGCGGCCTCCGAGGCGGTGCGCGCGTCCTGGATGCGGTTGCGGTCGGCGTGGATCTGCAGCGTGTTGAGGCTCAGGACGCGCCCGGCCATGCCGCGCGGCGCGGCGATGCCGCCGAGGCGGTCGAGCATATAGTCCTGGTCGATGACGTCGAGGAGCTCGCGGTCGCGCGGCAGGGTCATCGCGTGCGCGTCGCGCTGGACGGCGTCGATCGCGTCCGAGCCGACCTTCGCGCCCTCGACCTGAGTCGAGGCGGCGAAGGGGTCGGCCCTGATGGACTGGCCGGAGACGACGAGGAAGGCGTTGCCGAGGGTGATGCTGTCGCCCGAGGCCTCCAGCCGGCGTTCCGTCTGCTGGAGGACCGAGCGGATCGACTGGGTCGCCTGGCGGATGTCGAGGATCTGGCTCTTGCGCACGCCGGTCGAGGGAATCTCGGCGTGGCTGATGATTCGAAGACGCCCGTTCGCATCAACCTCGCCGATGGCGAGGACGGTGCGCGTGGTGCCGATTTCGAGTGCGGCGTGGAAATTGCTCATGCGGCCTATTATAGCAAATTCGGCCCGTCGGATTTTGATATAATGTCCCACTTAACAGCAGAAAAGACGACATGAGAACACTTCCGTTTGACAAGGCGAAGCTCGAAGAGATCGCGTCCCGCTGGCCGACGCCGTTCCACATCTACGACGCGAAGGCGATCCGCGCGAACGCGAAGCGCCTGAAGAAGGCGTTTGCGTGGAACAAGGGCTTCCGCGAATACTTTGCGGTCAAGGCCGCGCCGAATCCGCACCTCATGAAGCTCCTGAAGGAATTCGGCTTCGGCAGCGACTGCTCGTCGATGGCCGAGCTCGTCCTCGCGGAGAAGGTCGGGAACGTCGGCGAGGCGATCATGTTCACGTCGAACGACACGCCGGCGGAGGAGTTCCGCAAGGCCTGGGAGCTGGGCGCGATCATCAATTTCGATGACATGACGCATTGGCCGTATTTTCAGGAGAACGTTGGCAACTTTTCGGCTGCGGAATTGGGCGGTCGGCTCTTCTGCTGCCGCTACAACCCGGGGCCGCTCAAGGGCGGCAACGCAATCATCGGCAAGCCGGAGGAGGCGAAGTACGGCATGACGCGCGAACAGCTCTTCGCCTGCTACGCGCAGATGAAGGCGGCGGGCGTGACGCGCTTCGGTCTGCACACGATGGTCGCGTCGAACGAGCTTGACCCGGCATACATCATCGACACGGCGCGGCTCCTCTTCGACCTCGTCGCCGACCTCACGCAACAGCTCGGCATCACCTTCGAGTTCGTCAACATCGGCGGCGGCATCGGCATTCCCTACCGTCCCGACCAGAAGGCGATGGATCTGGAGGCCGTAGGCGACGGCATCCGGGCCGCCTACCGGGAGATCGTCGAGGGGCGCGGCCTCAAGCCGCTCGCGCTCTACATGGAGTGCGGCCGCTGCATCACGGGGCCCTACGGCTACCTCGTCTCGCGCGTTCGCCACATCAAGAACACCTACCGCATGTACGCGGGCCTCGACGCCTGCATGTCGAACCTCATGCGTCCGGCGCTCTACGGCGCGTACCACGAGATCGTCGTGCCCGGCAAGGAGGGCTCGGGCGACACGACGGTCTACGACGTGACGGGCTCGCTCTGCGAGAACAACGACAAGTTCGCGATCCAGCGCGTCCTTCCCGTCCTCGCGCCCGGCGACCTCGTCGTCATCTGCGACGCGGGCGCGCACGGACACGCGATGGGCTTCCAGTACAACGGCAAGCTGCGCTCGGCGGAGCTGCTGCTGGAGGAGGACGGCTCGGTGCGCGAGATCCGCCGCGCCGAGACGCTGGACGACTACTTCGCGACACTGGACTTCGAGGCATGACGACGACGGAACTGCTGGCCCCGGCGGGGGATTTCGAGACGGCGCTCGCGGCGTTTGACGCGGGCGCGGATGCCGTCTACTGCGGGCTGTCCGACTTCTCCGCGCGCGCGTTCGCCCAGAACCTCACCGACGCGGAACTTGCGAACCTGGTCGCCTACGCGCGGGCGAAGGGGCGTCGCGTCTACGTCACGTTCAACACGCTGCTGGACGAGGATCAGCTCGCGGGCGCGGTCGAGACGCTGGCGCGGCTGGCGGAGATCGGGCCCAGCGGGCTGATCGTGCAGGACCTCGGCGTCGCGAAGCTCGTGCGCGAGCACTTCCCCTCGCTGGAGCTCCACGCCTCGACGCAGCTCGTTGCCCACAACCTGGAGGGCGTCCTCGCGCTGAAGGAACGCGGCTTCCGCCGCGTCGTCCTCGCGCGCGAGCTGTCCCTCGCGGAGGTGACGACGATCGCCGCGCGCTGCGGCGCGCGCAAGGTCGCGGCGGACGGGCGTCCGGAGCTGGAGCTGGAAGTCTTCATCCATGGCGCGCTCTGCTACTCGCTGTCGGGCCTTTGCCTCTACGGCGCGCTGGAGAAGGGCCGCAGCGGCAATCGCGGCAAGTGTCCGTACTGCTGCCGGCAGGGCATCCCGTGTCCGGGCGGACGCAACGCGGCGGGCGTCGCCTATCCGTTCTCGATGAAGGACTTGCGGCTCGGGGCGGACGCGCGCAAGCTCGTCGAGGCGGGCGTGACGTCCCTCAAGATCGAGGGGCGCATGAAGTCGTCCCTGTACGTCGCGTCCGTGACGCGCCACTACCGCGACATCCTGGACGGCGCGCGTGCGCGCGTCTCGCCGGCCGACCTGGAGACGGTCTTCTCGCGTCGCACGACGGAGCTCTACTTCAACGGACGCGGCGAGTCGCCGATTGACGCGACGTCGCTCGGCCACCTCGGCACGCCTGTCGGGACGGTCAAGCGCGTGACGCGCGACCGCGACGGACGTGCCTGGCTGCGCTTCCATACGGCGCGCGGGCTTGAGAAGCACGACGGCCTCCAGTTCGACGCCGTGGACGCGGATGGCCGCCACTACGGGCTCGGCATCGTCGAGATGCGCCAGGCGATTTCGCGGCGCCCCGTCTTCGAGGTGAACGCCGGCGTGGACGTCGAGATCTTGCTGCCGGAGGATGGACGCGACGGGCCGTCGGAGCTGGCGTCCGCGCTGAAGCCGGGAATGACGGTCTACTGCTCGATGTCGAACGCCGTCAAGCGGCTCTTCCCGACGCCCTCGTTCCGTCCGAGCGACTATGCGGGCGGCTGTGCGGTGGACGTCGCGGTGAAGCTGGCGAAGGACGGGCTGACGGCGACGGGAACGGTCGCGGACGACGGGGCGCACGGCGCGGCGGCGGTCGGCGGGGAGGTGTCTCTGCCGCTGTCGCTGGACGCGGCGCGCGCGCCGGAGAAGACGGCGGCGGCCGTCGAGAAGGCGTTCGCGAAGCTGGGCGGCACGGGCTATCGCCTGGGGCGCCTGACGGTCGAGGATCCGGACGGGCTCTTTGCGCCGCCGCCGGCGCTCAACGACCTGCGCCGGGATCTCGTCGAGAAGCTGGACGCGGCGCGCGACGCCGCGCGGCAGGCGAAGATCGCGCAGGCGACGGCGGCGTTCGAGGCGATCGAGGGCCCCGGCGCGGCGGCGGCCGTCGCCCGCGTGAAGGTGCGTCCCGGACAGAAGATTCCGAACGGCGACTGGGCCGAAGTCATTGTCGCGATCAACGCGGACACGGCGGACGACGTGCCGACGGAGGAAGCGTCGGCGGACGCGCGAGACGAGAGCGGCGAGGGGGACGGGAGGCGACGGATTCGCCTGGCGTTGCCGGTTTACACGGCCGAGCCGTCGTTCAACCGGCTGCGCAGCGCGGTGAAGCGGCTTCTGCGCGCGGGCTATGCGAAGTGGGAGTGCGCCGACCTCGCGACGCTGCGGATGCTGCGGGCGCTCGGCGTCACGGACATCACGGCGGACTGGACGCTCGCCGCGTTCAATGCGCCGGCCCTGGCGGAGCTTGCCGCCGGTGGCGTGACGCGGTTCGTCGCCAGTCCGGAGAACGGACGCGAGAACCTCCAGTATCTCGCCGAGTCGGGCTTTGCCGTCGAGTTCCTGACGCAGCAGTCGACGCCGCTCTTCCTCTCGCTCACCGAACCGGCGTCGTACGAATCCGAGAGCGTCTGCACATTCCGAAAGGACGGCCTGTGGGTGACGACGCGGCGCGTGCCGCGCACGTTCGATGTGCCGAGGGGCGTCGCGACGCGCCTCGACCTCTCGTGGGAGCCGGACTGTGCTGACTGACACCCTGAAGAAGCTCGCGACGTTCGCCTGGTTCCTGCCGGGCTTTCTCCTGTGGGCGGCGTTCCCGCCGATGGGCGAGGGGGCGGACTGCCTGTTCGCGCTAGCGCCCCTCCTCTGGCTCGCGCGGCGCGAGCGGCCGGGGCTCGTGGCGAAGCGCTGGTTCCTGAACGGGCTCTTCTTCTGGGTGGCGACGCTCGCGTGGATGCCCGCGATCGTCAAGAACGGCGGGCCGTGGCCGCTCGTCGTCCTCGGCTGGTTCGCCCTCGCGGCCTACTGCGCCGGCTATTTCGCGCTCTTCGGGTGGCTCGCGGCGCGCTACTGGCGCTGGGCGCGCGGCGTCCACGCCGCCGCGCCGGCGGACGGCGGCCTTCTGCTGCGGCTTCTGGGCGTCCTCGTCGTCGAGCCGGTGCTGTGGTGCGGACTGGAGCTTGTGCGGTCGCGGTTCCTGGGCGGGTTCGCGTGGAATCAGCTCGGCGTCGTGCCGGCGAATTTCGGGTTCGGCGCGCCGGCGGCGCTCGGCGGCGTCTATCTGCTCTCGGCCGTCGTCCTGCTCGTGAACGGCACGGTCGCCGGCATCGCCGAGCGGATGTGGAAGCCGGCGCAGAGCGGCTTTGCGGGGCTGAAGAAGCTGGGCACGCTGGAGACGGTCGCGGCCTTCGCCCTCATCTGGGCCCTCTATTCCCTCGCCCCAACTCCCGAACTCCCAAACGCCCAAACCTCCCAACCTTTCTTCAAGGTCTCCCTCGTCCAGCGGAATTTCCCGTGCGTCTTCAAGGCGCAGGAGGACGATCCGTACACGGTCTATTCGAACTTGCTGCAGAACGTCGCGCTTCTGAAGCCCGACCTGGTCGTCCTGTCCGAAAGCGCGCTCTGCGAGTTCGGACCCGTTGACCAGCAGGGGGCGCTGCGGTTTGCCGCGTTCGTGCGTGCGCAGACGGGCGCGGCGCTCCTTGCGGGCGGCACGCGCTTTGCGGAGGGCAACACCTACAATTCGGCGGCGCTGTATGGGAGCCGGTTGGCGGGCGAGAGACAGGACCCCCAAACCTACGACAAGGTCCATCTTGTTCCGTTTGGCGAGTTCATTCCGGGCGACAAGTGGTTTCCGTCGCTGCAGCGGCTCGCGCCCGTCGGCTCCTGCACGCCAGGTGAGCCGCGTCTCCTGAACCTGACGCTGGCGTCGGGCGCGGTGATTCCCCTGGGCGTCGCGATCTGCTTCGAGGACACGGACGCGGCCCTCGTGCGGACGTTCGCGAAGATGGGCGCGAAAGCCCTCGTCTTCGTGACGAACGACAGCTGGTTCTCGCAGTCGGACGAGCCGCTGGCGCACGCCTGGCAGGCGACGGCGCGGGCCGTCGAGACGGGGCTTCCCGTCGTCCGCGTCGGCAATTCGGGCGTGACCGGGACGATTACGCCGCGCGGACGGGCGGCGTGGCTGCTGGGCCCGGAGGGGCGTCCGCTCGTTGACCGTCCGGGCACGATGCTCGACCGCATTCCGGTTGCGGGGGGCCTGTCCCCAACGCTCTACGTGAGGCTGGGGGATGCGCCGCTGGCCGTCGCGTTTGGCCTGCTTGTCGTCGGCCTGGCGGGCGCGGCCCTTTGGGGGCGGCGGCGAATTTGATATAATCTTCGCTTGTGAACAACATCCACCTCATCATCGGAGAGGACGACTATCTCGTCGGCGAGGCCGCGAAGAAGGCGGTCGGCGACGGCGTCGGGCTGGAGGTCGTCGATTCCGCGAACGCGACGAACGCCGAGCTGCAGCTCGCCGACCTGGCGCGGGCGGAGGAGAGCGTCGCGACGCCGCCCTTCCTCGATCCGAAGAAGGTGACGTGGTGGAAGAACGTCGGCTTTCTGCCGGGCGGCAAGGCGTCCGAAGACGTGAAGACGGCGCTTGAGCGCTTCGCGAAGAAGCTGGCCGCCGCGCCGTTGCCGCCGAACCAGGCGTTCGTCCTGTCGGGCCCGCGCCTGCTCAAGACGTCCGTCTTCGCGAAGACGCTCCAGACGTGCGCGGAGGTCGTCGTCTTCGCCGCCGAGAAGCCGTGGGAGGCGGCGCGCAACGCCGCCGCGCGCGCCGTCGATTTCGCGCAGGAGCTGGGCCTGTCCTTCGCGCCGGGCGCGGCGGAGCGGTTCGCCGCCGTCGTCGGGCCGGACGCGCGGTCGCTTCGAAGCGAGCTTGAGAAGATGCGCGACTACCTTGGCGCGGAGGCGCGGGAGGTGACGGCGGCGGACGTGGAGGCGATTTCCTCGCCGGGCGTCGGCGTCGAGCCGCTGCCGTGGGACGTCACGGACGCGATCGGGCGGCGTGACCTCGGGGCCGCGCTTGCGGCGCTGCGTCCGTTCGAGCTCGAGAACAGCTTCGCCGTCTTCATGACGGGCGTCGTCGAGCGGTTTTTCCGCCAGCTTCTTGACGTCGCGGCGGGGCGGACGGACGGGCTGGCGCCGTTCACGGTGAAGAAGAACGAGGGCTTTCTGCGGAACTGGTCCGTGAACGAGCTGCGCGTGGCGCGCGCGCGGTTCGTCCTCTTGCGCGAGAGGGTCGTTTCGGGCGTCGCGAGCGGCGACCTGCTCGTCGTCCCGACGCTCGCGCGCGTGATGCGCCGGAGGAATGCGCGATGAGCCGAGAAGTCCTGAATCTTGTCCGTGCCGCCGAGCATGTCCACCTGGACCCGAACGAACTCAAGCACGTCGCCCAGCGTGGCGAGATCGAGGCGACGAAGCGCGGGGACGACTGGTTCTTCGAGCACCGCGCGCTCGACGAGTGGGCGCAGCGCAATCTCCTGGCGGCGAGCGAACGCGACCTCGCCGCGCAGCATCGGGCGATGATGGACGAGAATCGGCGCGCCGCGCACGCGGACTGGGGCGTGGCCGACCTCTTTCACGCCGAGGCGATCGACCTGGCCGTGGGCGCGAAGGCGAAGGGCGGGCTGCTTCGCGACATGACGGATCTCGCGGAGAAGGGCGGGCTCGTCTACGACGTCGAGGGGCTGTTCAAGGAGCTGGTCGCGCGCGAGGAGGCGGCTTCGACCGCCATCGGCGAAGGCGTCGCCCTCCTGCATCCGCGCTTCCACGACCCATACCTCTTCGAGGAGAGCTTCGTCGCCTACGGGCGCACGACGCGCCCCGTCTTCTTCGGCGCGCCGGACGGCGAGGGAACGCGCCACTTCTTCCTCGTCTGCTCGACCGACCGCGCGGCGCATCTCCACATCCTCGCGCGGCTGGCGATTCTCGCGCACGGCACGGATCTCATCGAACGGCTGGACGCGGCGGAAGACGCCGAGGCCGTGCTGGAGGCGATCCGCACGAGCGAGGCGCCGTACCGCAGCTGACGCGCCGGGACGCGGCCACGCGGCACGCGAAACTTTTACGTTCGCGTGACACTTCTCGTTAGCGCCTGATGGCGTATTTCTACTTTCACGGTTGACATTCGACGAAAAGATATGCTATACTACGCACCAATTCCTACCACAGAGGTAGGTTCAAGAAAAAAGAAAGGTGGTCAGCGATGGCGAAAATGTACAAGACGATTTTGGAGAAGGTGGGCGGCACGCCGCTCGTCGAGATTTCGAACAAGTTGAACAAGGGCGGCGCGCGCGTGCTCGCGAAGGTCGAGTTCTTCAATCCCGGCGGGAGCGTGAAGGACCGCATCGCGCTGGCGATGGTCGAGGACGCCGAGAAGCGCGGCATCCTCAAGCCGGGCGCAACGCTGGTCGAGCCGACGAGCGGCAACACGGGCGTGGGGCTGGCGCTCGTCTCGGCGGTGAAGGGCTACCATCTTGTCCTCACGATGCCCGAGACGATGAGCGTCGAGCGCCGGAAGCTCGCGGCGGCCTACGGCGCGGAGATCGTCCTCACGCCCGGCACGGAGGGCATGAAGGGCGCGATCGCGAAGGCGAACGAGATCGCGGCGGCGCGCGGCGGCATCATCCTGCAGCAGTTCGAGAACCCGGCGAATCCGGCCTACCACCAGATCACGACGGGCCCGGAGATCTGGGCGGACACGGACGGGCAGGTCGATGCGTTCGTCGCCGGCGTCGGGACGGGCGGCACGCTCACGGGCACGGGGCGCTACCTGCGCTCGGTGAAACCGGACATTGCCCTCTACGCTGTCGAGCCGGACACGAGCCCCGTCCTCTCGCAGGGCAAGGCCGGCCCGCACAAGATCCAGGGCATCGGCGCGGGATTCGTCCCGAAGACGCTCGACACGAGCCTCATCACGAAGGTGATCACGGTCTCGGCGGAGGATGCGGGGCGGACGGCGCGCGCGGCCGCCGCGCAGGAGGGCCTGCTGGTCGGCATCTCGTCCGGCGCGGCGCTCTGGGCGGCGCTGGAGCTGGCGAAGGCGCCGGAATACGCGGGCAAGACGATCGTTGCGCTCCTGCCCGACACGGGCGAGCGGTATCTCTCGACGTGGCTCTTTGCGTAAGGAGAAAGTAGCAAGGAGAATAAGTGTGGAAGTAGCCAGTAGCAAATAGTAAGGAGAAAGTGAGGAGGAGAACATGAGCGAACAGAAACTTCATCCCGAGACGCTGGCGGTGCACGCCGGCTGGAACGGCGACCCGGCGACGGACGCCTGTGCGGTGCCGGTCTACCGCACGACGGCCTACAACTTCAGGAGCGCGCAGGACGGCGCCGACCGCTTCGCCCTCAAGAAGGCGACGAACATCTACGCGCGCCTCATGAACCCGACCGAGGACGTCCTCGAGAAGCGGCTGGCCGCGCTCGAGGGCGGCGCGGCGGCGCTGACGCTCGCGTCGGGCACGGCGGCCATCTACTTCACGGTGACGAACATCGCGGAGTCGGGCGCGGAGTTCGTCTCGGCGGACAACGTCTACGGCGGCACGTACGTGCAGTTCAACACGATTCTGCCGCAGTCGAACAACATCCACGTCCGCTGGACGCACCTCAACGACTTCGACGCCGTCGAGGCGGCGATCAACGAGAAGACGCGCTTCGTCTACGTCGAGACGATCGGCAATCCGGCGCTGGGCGTCGCCGACATCGGGCGGTACGCCGCCGTCGCCCACAAGCACGGGCTGCCGCTCGTCGTGGACGCGACGTTCTCGACGCCGATTCTCGAACAGCCGATCGCGTGGGGCGCGGACGTCGTCATCCACTCGCTCTCGAAGTGGATCGGCGGACACGGCGCGGGCATCGGCGGCGTCGTCATCGACGCGGGGAACTTCGACTGGACGCAGAAGGGCAATCCGCTCTACGTCGAGCTGGACACCGGCTACCACGGCGTCAAGTGGGGCGAGTTCGTGGGCAAGCTCGCGTTCATCACGCGCCTTCGGACGGTCGGTCTGCGCAACCAGGGCCCCACGCTCTCGCCGGACGCGAACTGGATCTTCCTGCAGGGCGTCGAGTCGCTGCCGCTGCGCATCGCACGGCACAGCGCGAACGCGCTCGCCGTCGCCCAGCACCTGAAGGCCCATCCGAAGGTGGCGTGGGTGCGCTATCCGGGTCTCCCGGACGATCCGAGCCACGCGCTCGCCGAGAAGTACCTGCCCAATGGACAGGGCGGCATGGTCGTCTTCGGCATCAAAGGCGGCGCGGCGGCGGGCGTCAAGGTGGCGGACGGCCTCAAGCTCTTCACGCAGCTCGCGAACGTCGGCGACGCGCGCTCGCTCGTGATCCACCCGGCCTCCTCGACCCACTCGCAGCTCTCGGAGGAAGAGCAGCGCGCGGCGGGGCTTCCGCCGGAACTCATCCGCCTCTCGATCGGCATCGAGCATATCGACGACATCCTCGCCGACCTCGACCAGGCGCTCGCGCAGGCCTAGAACCGAAATTCATACCCCCGCCGGCCTTCCCTGTCGTCGGACACAACAAGTACGGCGTGGCCGGGTTCGGCAACACGAAGAAGCTGGGCGTCGGGTCGGGGCTGGTCGTCTCCGTGCAGTACCAGTTCTGACGGACGGTGCTGTGCGCGCGGGCGGGGTTTGTGGTATACTACGGGCGGTTGGATTCAAAAGAAGAAAGGGTAGACCGAACATGAGCAAATGCTGCATCTTCGCCGGACAGGGCGCGCAAGTCCCCGGCATGGGCAAGGACTTCGCCGAGGCGGATTCCGAAGTCATGGGCTTTTTCGACAAGGCGAACGCCGTCCTCGGCTTCGACCTGAAGAAGATCTGCTTCGAGGGCCCGGCGGAGGAACTGACGAAATCGAACGTCTGCCAGCCGGCGATCTTCGTGACGAGCTACGCGGCCTACGCGACGCTCCAGAAGCGGCGGCCGACGGACTTCGCCTGCGCGGCGGGCCTCTCGCTCGGCGAGTGGGGCGCCCTCTGCGCGGCGGGCGTCCTCGACTTCGACGCGACGCTCACGGTCCTCGAAGCGCGCGGCCGCTTCATGCAGGAGGCCTGCGCGGCGACGCCGTCCGGGATGATCGCCATCGTCGGCGCGACGCCCGACCAGCTCAAGGCCCTCTGCGACGCGACGGGCTGCACGGTCGCGAACGTCAACTCGGCGGCGCAGCAGGTCCTCTCCGGCTCGAAGGACGCGATCGCGGCGGCGGCGGCGAAGGCGAAGGAACTCGGCATCAAGCGGGCGATTCCTCTTGCGACGGCCGGCGCGTTCCACTCGCCGTTCATGGCCCCGGCGCGCGAGAAGCTCGCGCCCGTCCTGGACGGCATCACGTTCCATGCGCCGAAGTTCCCCGTCCTCTCGAACGTGACGGGCCAGCCTCACGCATCCGATCCGGGCGCGATCAAGGCGCTCATGCTCGAGCAGGTCACGGGCACGACGAACTGGGCGGCGGATGTCGCGGCGGCGCAGGCGCTCGGCTGCGACACGTTCGTCGAGTTTGGCCCCGGCAAGGTGCTGTCGGGCCTCGTCAAGAAGATCGACGCGTCGCTGAAGACGGCGAACGTCGCCGACCTCGCCTCGCTCGACGCGACGCTGGAGGTGCTGTGACATGGGCGCGGATCTGAAGGGCAAGGTCGCGATCGTGACCGGGGCGTCGCGCGGCATCGGCGCGGCCATCGTGAAGCGGCTCGCCGACGCGGGCGCGACGGTCGTCGCGGTCGCGCGGTCGATCGAGTCGTGCGAAGGGGCGGCGCTCTGCCGGAAGGTCGACGTCTCGAACGCGGCCGAGGTGGACGACTGCGTCAAGGCGACGCTGGAGCAGTTCGGCCGGGTCGACGTCCTCGTCAACAACGCGGGCGTCACGAAGGACGGGCTCCTGATGCGCATGAGCGACGCGGACTGGGATCTCGTCGTGGACATCAATCTGAAGGGCACGTTCCTCTTCACGCGCGCCGTGGCGCGTCCGATGATGAAGAACAAGGGGGCGGACGGCGCGCCGTGCGGCGGCTCGATCGTCAACATCACGTCCGTCGTCGGCATCACCGGCAACGCGGGCCAGGCCAACTACACGGCGTCGAAGGGCGGCGTGATCGCGCTCACGAAGACGGTCGCGAAGGAGCTCGGCAGCCGCAGGATCCGCTGCAACGCCGTCGCGCCCGGCTTCATCGTCTCGGCGATGACGGACAAGCTGCCGGACGAGCTCAAGAAGCAGTACGCCGAGTCGATTCCGCTCAAGCGCTTCGGCACGGGCGAGGACATCGCCAACTGCGTCGCCTGGCTGGCGGGCGAGGAGTCGTCCTACGTGACGGGCCAGGTCATCTCCGTCAACGGCGGCATGGTCTGAGGCGTCCATGGCGGGGAAGGGTACGACGTCCGCCGCGTGCGCGCAGAAGGCCCTGAAGGTCTCCGCCAAGGCGCGCTATGCGCTGCGGATCCTCCTGGACGTGGCCGTGCAGGCGTCGCGTGAGACGCCGCGCACGGGCGCGGCGATCGCCCAGGCCCAGCAGATCTCCGAGAAGTTCCTCTCGCGCATCGTCGTGCAGCTCCGCCGCAAGGGGCTGCTGCGCAGCGTGCGCGGCAACGTCGGCGGCTTCCAGCTGGCGATGAGCCCGGACGACATCCGCCTTCTGGACGTCGTCGAGGCCGTCCAGGGGCCGCTGGCCATCCTGGACTGCCTCTTGCCCGGCGCGGCGCCCTGTCCGCGCCAGGACGTCTGCCTTGCGCGGCGCGTGTGGGCGGACGTGAACGCCTCCTTTGCGGCGACGCTCGCGAAGGTCACGCTGGCGTCGATCCTGCGGCGCGCCCCGCAGACGGGCGCGGCGCTCGACTACTGCATCTGACGGGCGCGGTTTCGCCCTAAAACAGCAGTTTTTTGGTATAATGTGCCCTCACGAGAGAGACAGGGCTTCCTGAGAAAGACGATCGAATGGCAGAGGAACAGAACGGCAACTACAACGCGGAGAACATCCAGGTCCTGGAAGGCATGGAGGCGGTGCGCAAGCGCCCCGCGATGTACATCGGCGACACGGGCGAGCGCGGCTACCACCACCTCGTCTACGAGGTCGTCGACAACTCGATCGACGAGGCGCTCGCCGGCTACTGTTCGCTCATCGACGTCATCATCAACCGCGACGGGTCGCTCACCGTGCGCGACAACGGGCGCGGCATCCCGGTCGACATGCACCCGACGCAGCACAAGCCGGCGATTGAGGTCGTCCTCACGGTCCTCCACGCGGGCGGCAAGTTCGACGGCTCGAACTACAAGGTCTCGGGCGGACTCCACGGCGTCGGCGTCTCGTGCGTGAACGCGCTGTCCGACTGGATGAAGGTCGACGTGAAGCGCGGCGGCAAGCTGCACCACATCGAGTTCTCGCGCGGCCATGTCACGAAGCCGCTCGAGGTCGTCGGCTCCTGCGGCGACGAGACGGGGACGACCGTCACGTTTTTCCCCGACCACACGATCTTCACCTGCCGCAAGTTCAAGGCGGCGATCCTCGCCGCGCGCCTGCGCGAGCTCGCGTTCCTCAACAAGGGCGTGACGATCCACTTCAAGGACGAGGAGGGCGACGAGAACGGCAAGCTTTTCGAGGAGACGTTCCACTACGAGGGCGGCATCGACGCCTTCGTCGGCTACCTCAACGCGAACAAGACGCCGCTCTCGCCGGTCATCCACTTCGAGGGCCAGCGCGCCTGCACGCGCCTCGACGGCACGTACACGATCCAGGCCGAGGTGTCGATGCAGTACACCGACACGTACGCGACGATCGAGCAGACGTACTGCAACAACATCCACACGGTCGAGGGCGGCACGCACCTCTCCGGCTTCCGCCGCGCGCTGACGGCGACGGTCAAGGGCTACGGCGAGAAGAACAGGCTCATCAAGGAGAAGGAGCTCGCCTCGCTCACGGGCGACGACATGCGCGAAGGCCTCACGGTCGTCGTGAGCGTGAAGGTGCCCCAGCCGCAGTTCGAGGGCCAGACGAAGACGAAGCTCGGCAACGGCGAGGTCGACGGTATCGTCTCGGGCATCGTCTCCGAGAAGCTCATGACGTTCTTCGAGGAGAACCCCGCCGTCGCGAAGACGGTCATCGAGAAGACGCTTCTGGCGAACCGCGCCCGCGAGGCCGCGCGCGCCGCGCGCGAATCGACTCGCCGCAAGGGCGTCATGGACGGGCTCTCGCTCCCCGGCAAGCTGCGCGACTGCTCCGAGCGCGACCCGTCGAAGACCGAGCTCTACCTCGTCGAGGGCGACTCGGCCGGCGGCTCGGCGTGCAAGGGCCGCAACCGCGCGACGCAGGCGATCCTGCCGCTCCGCGGCAAGATCATCAACGTCGAGAAGGCGCGCATCGACCGGATGCTCGCGAACAACGAGGTGCGCACGATGATCACGGCGATCGGCTGCGGCTTCGGCGAGGAGTGGGACGTGTCGAAGGCCCGCTACCACAAGGTCGTCATCATGACCGATGCCGACGTCGACGGCGCGCACATCCGCACGCTCCTCCTGACGTTCTTCTACCGGCGCATGCCCGAGCTCATCGAGAAGGGCTACGTCTACATCGCCCAGCCGCCGCTCTACAAGGTCGAGCGCAAGAAGAAGACGGAGTACGTCCTCACCGACGGCGAGCTCACCGAGAAGCTCCTCACGCTTGGCCTCGACGACTTTGAGGTGAAGGGGAAGGACGGCGCGCCGCTTGAGAAGGAGCGCGCGCGCGCCCTCCTCGTCCTCCTCGCGGAGATCGAGGCGACGGCGAAGATGGTCGCCGAGCGCGGGTTCGACGCGGCGGCGCTCCTGAAGGACGAGGCGGCGCAGGGCTCCGGCGCGTCGATGCTCAAGAAGGAGTTCTCGTCGCTTTCCGGCTTCGGCTATGCGGCCGAGGACTGGTTCGGCACGAACGCGCCGACGGCGAACGGGCCGCTCGTGAAGCTCCTTGACGACGTGCGCAACCACGGCAAGCAGGGTCTCACGATCA
This sequence comes from uncultured Lentisphaerota bacterium, assembly GCA_900320855.1. Taxonomy (GTDB): domain Bacteria; phylum Verrucomicrobiota; class Kiritimatiellia; order RFP12; family UBA1067; genus UBA1067. Next base: position 4,565 of record ONTV01000020.1, on the reverse strand, counting down.
TGCGCTTCAAGGGCCTCGGCGAAATGGACGCCGACGAGCTCTACGACACGACGATGAACCCCGAGAAGCGCCACATGCTGCGCGTGAAGCTCGAGGACGCGGTGAAAGCCGACCAGATGTTCACGCTCCTCATGGGCGACGAGGTCGAGCCGCGCCGCAAGTTCATCGAGGACAACGCGCTTAACGTGCGCAACCTCGACTTCTGACAATTGGCATCATTCCGCTTCCCGAACGTGGGGCTTCGTTACGTATGACAGAAACACTTCTCCAGATCCAGAACCTGCGCAAGTCCTTCGGCAGCCTTGACGTCCTGAAGGGGATCACGACGGACATCCGCAAGGGCGAGGTCGTCGTCATGATCGGCCCGTCCGGCGGCGGCAAGTCGACGTTCCTGCGCTGCATGAACCTCCTGGAGCAGCCGACCGAGGGCTCGATCGTCTTCGACGGGCTGGACATCGTGCGCGCCGACGAGGCGACGAAGAACCGCGTCCGCAGCGAGATGGGGATGGTCTTCCAGCACTTCAACCTCTTTCCGCACCTCTCGATCCTCGACAACGTCACGCTCGCGCCGCGCCTGGTGCGCGGCAAGGCGAAGGACGTCGCCGAGCGCGAGGCGCGCGCGCTCCTCGACCGCGTGGGGCTGGCCGACAAGGCGGCGGCCTATCCGCAGCAGCTTTCCGGCGGGCAGAAGCAGCGCGTCGCGATCGTCCGCTCGCTCGCGATGGAGCCGAAGGTGATGCTCTTCGACGAGCCGACGTCCGCGCTCGACCCCGAAATGGTCGGCGAGGTGCTGGACGTCATGAGGGACCTCGCGAAGAACGGGATGACGATGGTCGTCGTCACGCACGAGATGCGCTTCGCGCGCGACGTGGCGAGCCGCGTCCTCTTCCTCGAGGGCGGGCGTCTCGCCGAGGAAGGTGCGCCGGCCGCGCTCTTCGGCGCGCCGAAGAGCGACCGCCTCAAGGAATTTCTCAGCAAAGTCAAACTCTGATCCGGAAAGGAATCGAATAGGAAATGACGAAACTCATGCTCGTTCTCGCGGCGGCCCTCGCGTTCGCCGGCTGCTCCCAGCGCTCCACCCTCACCGACGGCCGGTTCGTCGTCGGCTTTGACGCCGACTTCCCGCCCTACGGCTTCAAGGACGGCAGCGAATACAAGGGCTTCGACCTCGACCTCGCGCGGGCCGTCTGCGCGAAGAAGGGCTGGACGTTCGTCGCCAACCCGATCAACTGGGACGCGAAGGACATGGAGCTCAACTCCGGCGCGATCGACTGCATCTGGAACGGCTTCACGATGCAGGGCCGCGAGGCGGGCTACACGTGGACGGCGGCCTACATCGACAACTCGCAGGTTGTCCTCGTGAAGAAGGGCTCGCCGATCAAGGCGCTCAAGGACCTCGCGGGCAAGACCGTCGGCGTGCAGGCCGACACGCCCGTGCAGAAGGCGCTTTCGAAGGGCGGCGACAAGTACGAGACGCTCGGCAAGACCTTCAAGGGCCTCGTCGTCGTGCCGAACTACAACCAGGCCGTGAACGAGCTCAACGCGGGCGCGGTCGATGCGGTCGCGATGGACGTCGGCGTCGCGAAGAAGAAGATGGCCGACCTGCCCGGCAAGTTCGAGCTGCTCGGCGAGATCGTCATGACCGAGACGTACGGCATCGGCTTCAAGAAGGGCAACGTCGCGCTCAAGGACCTCGTCGAGGCCGAGCTCAAGGCGCTGTTCGCGGACGGCACGGCGGCGGCGCTCGCGGCGAAGTACGGCATCGAGCCGAAGTCGCTCATCCTCAAGTAAATGTCCTTCGCAGGCATGGTCTGGGATCTCCTCGGCGGCCTTGCGGTCTCCGTGGAGATCTTCGTCTTCACGCTGCTGCTCGCGCTGCCGCTCGGATTCGTGGTCGCGCTGGGGCGGCTCTCGCGGAATCGGCTTCTCGCGGCGACGCTGCGCGTCTACATCTCGGTCGTGCGCGGAACGCCGCTCATGCTGCAGATCATGTTCGTCTACTTCGCGCCGTACATCCTCTTCAAGCTGCCGCTCTCGCACTATCCGCGCTTCCTCGCGACGGTGCTCGCGTTCGCGCTCAACTACGCGGCGTACTTCGCCGAGATCTACCGGGGCGGCATCCTCTCCATCGACCGGGGCCAGCACGAGGCGGCGGCGGCGCTCGGCTTCACGAAGGGGCAGACGTTCTTCCGGATCGTCCTGCCGCAGGTCGTCAAGCGCGTCATCCCGGCGGTCGGCAACGAGGTCATCACGCTCGTGAAGGACACGTCGCTCGCGTTCACGATCGCGGTGACGGAGATGTTCACGATCGCCAAGCAGCTCTCGTCGGCGAACACGACGATGGCGCCGCTCGTCGCCGCCGGCGTCTTCTACTACCTCTTCAACTTCCTCGTCGCCTGGTCGATGGAGCGGCTTGAGAAGCACTACGCCTACTACGAGTAGAAACTTGCCATGGGGCCCCTGATCCTTCTTCTCACGACGTTCATCTGGGGAACGGCGTTCCTTGCGCAGAAGCTGGGCGCGGACACGCTGGGCCCGTTCGCGATGACGGCTGTCCGCAATCTCCTCGGCGGCGCGTTCCTCCTCGGCGTAATCGCCGTGCGCAACGCGCGCCGTCGCCCCGACGCGAGCGCCCCTGCGCGGCCGTCCGTGCGGCGGTCAATTCTGGCGGGCGTCTGCTGCGGCGTGCCGCTCTTTTTCGCGATGCTGACCCAGCAGATCGGCATCGAGCGGACGAATCCGGGCGTCTGCGCCTTCCTGACGACGAACTATGTCCTCATTGTCCCGCTGGGTGCGGCACTCCTGACGCGCACGTGGCCGCGTCCGCCGATCTGGCTTGGCGTCGCGCTCGCGCTCGCCGGCACGTATTTCATCTCCATCGACGACGAGTCGCTCTCCATCGGCTCCGGCGAAGCGTGGACGCTTCTCTGCGCCTTGCTCTTCTCGGTGCAGATGCTCTGCGTTGACCACTTCGCGAAGGCGTCCGACCTGCTCGTCATGAGCGCGGTGCAGCTGCTCACGTGCTTCGTCGTCGGCTTCCCGTTCCTGTTTCTCGAATCCGAGGGGCCGCGCCTCGTGGCGTTCCTGTCCGGTCTTCTTGCGCGTCCGACGACGCTTCTGCCCGTCTTCTACTGCGGCGTCTTCTCGAGCGGCATCGCCTACACGCTGCAGAACTTTGGCCAGGCGCGGACGCCGCCGGCGCTTGCGGCGATCCTCCTCTCGACGGAGTCGGTCTTCGGCGCGCTTTCGGGCTATGTCGTTCTGGGCGACGCGCTGTCTGCGCGGCAGTTTTGCGGTTGCGCGCTCGTCTTTGCGGCTGCTGTCCTGACTTCGCTTCTCTCCGCGCTTGCGCCGAAATGCGCAGGGGAAGCAAAAGACGCACGGTCGCCCCGTTCTTCCGGCTGTCCACTAAGGCAATTTTGCCACAGGTTGTGGCAAAATTAGCCGAGCCTTCTGCAAAGGCTGCCACAAGGTGTGGCAAGTTATCGCCAACACCCCGTTGGAGCCAACGGCATTGTCCCGCAATTTCTCGAACAGCTACTCGTTCGCGTTCCTAGGAGGCATCTTCGCATCATCGTTGAGCGACCTTGCGCAATCGTCAGACTTGGAGAATGCTGTCGTTCGCTTGACGCTGAAAAGCGATTGTAGTATAGTACGCTCATCTAAAGGAGAGAAGGGATGGCACAGATTAGTTTTCGGATGGATGATGACTTGAAGGTGTCCGCAGAGGAAACTTTCAGGTCGATGGGCATGACACTCTCAACGGCCATCAACATATTCGTTGCCCAGACTGTCAGGAGCGGGCAGTTTCCTTTTGTCATAAAGGCAGACCCGTTCTATTCGGAATCCAACCTGTCTGTCTTGCGCCGTCGCGCACAGGACATGGATGCGGGGCGGAACGTGGTGGAGCATGACCTGATTCTCGACGGAGAATCTGTCCATGCGTAAGATTTGGCACGAGGAGGCGTGGGAGGACTACCTCGCTTGGCAGGGCGAGGACAGGAAGACGCTTCGGAGGATACATCAACTGCTCCAGAGCATCGACCGCAACGGCTATGACTGCATTGGCCGGCCCGAGCCCTTGCGCCATGACTTGACGGGATGGTGGAGCGTCCGCATCAATGACGCAGACCGCATCGTGTTCAGGATCGTCGACGATTGTGTCGAGATATTGGCCTGCAAAGGGCATTACGAATGAGGTACGGGCCTCAACTTGATTTGACATGTTTGGATGTGTATGCCGTGCTGCGGTAATGCGTATGAGTTAGGATTCTGACAGTCTGAGCGGGCAGGTAGAATAACGGGAGAATTGGGACGGTCAGTGAGCTACTCGCCAGAATCAAGGCGGAGAAAGCGGGCGACTCGAACGGGAGATCTGCGGCCGCGACAAGCGCGGCCATCCCGCTCTGCGCTCTCTGCGTCTCCGCGTGAGACAAAACCCCATTCCCCGACTTCTCATAGGCCGCCCTATGGGATGACTTCACCCATATCGGAATGATACCTGCTGAAAAGTCGCCAATACACCCTTGCTATTATTCCGAAAATGAGGTATTATGTAAGCCATG
>ONTV01000189.1 GCA_900320855.1 uncultured Lentisphaerota bacterium | reverse complement strand
CCCATCGGTTTTGTTTGCACATAGTATAGCATATTTAGCGGAAAACATCAAGCGTACTGGCGGATTTTTGACAATCTATGATTTAATGGGCAGACACTATGTAGACGCCTTTCGCCCAATAGCAGATCGCGCCGCCGGCCGTCGGCCCCGTGCCGGCGACGACGAGCGGCTTGCCGTCGAGGAGGAAGGTCGTCGCATCGTAGCCGTCCGCCGGATCGACGAGATACTGCGCGCCGTCCAAGACGTAGACGGCGCCCGTGTCCGCGCCGAGGGCGCCGGGACAGGACGCCGCGAACACGCCCGCCTTGATCACGATGTCGCCTCTGAACGTCTCCGAGATGTCGCTGGTCGAGCTGAGGCGGCCCGCGCCCTTCTTGACGAGCGTCTTCACGCCGTCGAGCGTCTTCCCGTTTTCGGCGAGCCAGTCGCCCAGCGTCGTCTCGCCGTCCGCGACCGTGATTTCAAGCGTCGGCTCGTCGTAGGCCGGCGTCAGGGAGATTTCCGCGCGCACAGAGGCGGCGGCGCATAGTGCCGCGAGACCAAGCGCGGCGAGCTTTCCGATTGGTTTCTTCATCTGTGTTTCTCCTTGCTTTTTGGGTTCTAATGAGACAGGCTTGACTCTTGAAAGGTCGCAAAGGCTTTTACGCGAAGATCGAAGGCCAGCACGACGCGCTCCTGCGGTGGCACGTCGAGCGCAAGGCCTTCCGCCAGCGCGGCCGGCGTCGCCCGCGCCGAGAGGACGCGCCCCGTCACGACGTCCTTCACGCGCCACGGCCCCGTGCCGTCGAGGTGCCGGAGGCGCAGCCTCGCGCGCCGCGCCGCGCCGGCCTCCAGGCTGAAGACCGTGACGAGCTTGAACGCCCCGCGGTCGCAGACCTGCACGTCCGCCGCCCGCAGCGCGCCCTTCCCGTCCAGGGGCTCCAGCGCGGCGTAGCGGCGCACCTTCGCCGCCGCGAGCGCGGCCAGCGCATCGTCCGCCGTCGCCGCCCGGCGGAAGCGGCCGCGCCGGCCTTCGGGACGCGGCTTCAGGTAGGGGTCGTAGGCGAAGGCGTCCGGCCCCGTGACGACGAGCCCGCCCTTCGCGGCGAACGCCGACGCGGCGGCGACCGTCGCGTCGTCCGCGCAGGGGGCGCCCGGGAAGACGAGCGCGGCGACCTCCGGCCCGAGACGGCCGAGATCCTCCTCGAAGACGACCTGGACCGGATAGAGCGCGTGCAGGAGGCGCAGGTACCAGTCCGACGTGACCGTGTTCTTCGGCGGATGCCAGGGCGACTCCGACTTGTCGTAGCGGGGGAAGGCGTCGTAGTGGATCTCAGACGCCTTCGAGAAGAAGACGGCGACCGTCGCCGGCTTGACGCGCGGCTGCGGCAGGACCCTGTCCGCATACGGCTCGAACTCGGCGCGGAAGCGCCTGAAGGCGTCGAGGTCGTCCGGACGGACGTTGTGGGGGTTGAGGAGCGACGAGCACTTGTAGCTCGGCTTGCGCACGTTCTCGTAGGCCCCCTTCAGGTCCTGGTAGTCGAACGACCGCTTGTCCCAGACGTAGAAGTAGGAGGCCGAAAGCCCGTGCAGGGCCTCCATCCAGAGCGACGAGATGTAGTCCGTCGCCTTGGACGGCACGCGCTCGCCATTCTCGAAGCGCGTGCAGTAGTGCTCGTCGTTGACGAGCACCTTTCCGGGCTTGCCGCGCACGAGCGCCTGGTAGAAGTCGAGGTTGTAGAAGTGGCGCGAGCCGCCCGTCGCGCAGACGGCCTCGGCCATGTTCGTGGCCGCGTAGCCGCTCCGCGACCCGTACTGGAAGCCGCCCTCGACGGCCAGGACGTCCAGCGCGTCGGCGATCCGGCGGTAGTCCATGCCGCGCCACGCGGGCGGCGTGCCCGCCGCCTGTTCCGCGAAGTAGACGCGGCTGCGGCGGTCGGCCGACCGCACGGCGTCGCGCCCGGCCCGGAGGAGCGCGACGTAGCGCGCGGTCGCGAAGCCGCACCAGTCGTGCCAGACGCCCGGATACTGCTTCAGGTTTGTCTGGGCGGCGACTTCGGCGAAGTGGTCGAAGTCCGTGTCCCACGTCGCGTTGGCGGCGGCGACCGTGCCGTAGCGGCGCTTCATCTCCTTCGCGAAGGCGACGACGTTCGCGCGGCACATGCAGTTGTAGGACGACTCGTTGAAGAGCTCGTAGAGGAAGACGTTCGCGCCGCGCCGCATCGCCGCGCGCGTCCCGCCGAGGAAGTAGTCGCGGTAGTAGGCGCGCCCCTCCGGCGTCTCCGGGCAGAGCGGCACGAAGTCGTGCCAGGCGCCCTTGCGCTGGTCGAGCAGACGGCCGACGTCCTTCCCGTACAGGCCGCGATAGCCGAACGCGAAGTCCATCACCATCGGCATCGCGCCGCCGAAGCGCGCGAAGTAGGCGTCCAGCCTCTGTTCGGCAACCTTCCAGTCCGGGTCGCCCAGCCGGCGGAACGCCTCGACGGGGAAGCCCCGCAGGAGCGCGCCGTAGCGCGCGGGCGCGGCGGAGATCTGGAGCGAGTCGAAGCCGACCGCCGCCCAGACGTTCGTGCCCGGCGGCTCGCGGTAGGCGATGTGGCCGATGCCGAGCTTGTCCGACCCGTCGGCCCGCCAGTCCATCTCCGTGCGGTTGTAGACCCAGGGCCCGACGAAGAAGTGCGGGCGCCCCCGGTACCAGAACGTGCCGTCGCGGATCTCCGGGCGCGCCTTGCCGTCCTCCTCCTGCGGCGGCTGTTCCCGGTAGCCCTGGCGGAAGGCGGCGGCCTCCGGCGTGTCGTCCGTCGCCGCCGGGAGGCGATAGCCCGACTTTCCTGATAATCGGTAAACTAGAAAAAGTTTCGGACGGGAATTGCGGACTTTCCGCATCGTTTGGCAACATAGCGGCCTGATTTTTC
>ONTV01000039.1 GCA_900320855.1 uncultured Lentisphaerota bacterium | reverse complement strand
TGGTTCGGCGGGCGCGTGCCCCTGCCCTCGCTGGCGCGTCACGACCGGGATTTCATCGCGACGGGCGGCTACTGGCGCGGGTCGGTCTGGCTGCCGACGGCCTACATGGCGCTCAAGGCGCTCGATGCCTACGGCGATTTCGGGCGGGCGCGCGACATCGCGACGCGGCTTGTGGACCACATGTACCGGACCTATCGTGAATTCTCGCCACACACGATCTGGGAATGCTATTCGCCGACGGAGCCGAAACCGGCGACCAACAAGCGCGGCGAATTCGTGCGATACGATTTCTGCGGCTGGTCTGCGCTCGGTCCCATTTCGGTCTTTCTGGAAGACGTCATCGGCATCAAGGAGGCGAATGCATTTGCCAATGCGCTGCGTTGCGAGTTCCCCCGTGAGGTGGTGGGGCGCGTGGGTGTCGAGAACTACCGCTTCGGGCGCGTGATCTGTTCGGTGATCGCGACGACGGACGAGATCAAGGTCGTCTCAAACCGTCCTTTCACGCTTCGGGCTGACGGACGGACATGGAACGTCAAGGCTGGCGAAAACGTCTTTCCGCGTTGACGAGGCCTCGGATTGCATGAAGCGGGACTGCATGAAGAAAGAGCGAATGGGCGCGCGCGCGTGGCGCGCGATGGTGGCGGGGCTGGCGCTCGCGGGGAGCGTCTTCGCCGGGGCGGGGCTCGAGCAGGGCTTCAGGGCGCCGCCGCGCACGGCGAAGCCGCACACCTGGTTCCACATGATGAACGGCAACGTCACGAAGGAGGGCCTCACGCGCGACTTCGAGGAGCTCGCGCGCGCCGGCATCGGCGGCGTGCAGATGTTCGACGCGGGATGCGACATCCCGCCGGGCGGGCTCGACTTCAACTCGCCGGAATGGTTCGAGACGTTCCGCCATGCCGCGTCGGAGGCGCGCCGCCTCGGCCTCGAGATCTGCATCCCGAACTGCTCGGGCTGGTCGAGCTCGGGCGGCCCGTGGAACCCGCCCTCGAACGGCATGAAGCGCGTCACATTCCGGCAGACGTCGGCGAGGGGCCCGGCGAAGTTCCGCGCGAAGCTGCCGCGCGAGACGGACGACCACGGCTTCTACGCCGACATCGGCGTCTTCGCCTTCCCGACGCCGCCCGCCGAGAAGGCCTCCTTCGCGCGTCGTCGTCCCCGGCGGCGTGCGCTACCGCGTCCTCGCGATTCCGCCGCTGGAGGCGGCCTCGCCCGACCTGCTCGCCTGCGTGACGCGGCTCCGCGACGCGGGCGCGACGGTCATCCCCGCTCGGCTCACGTCGGATCGGCTCTCCACTTGCTCATGGAGATGCCGAACCGGGCCTTGAAGACGTACTTGAGCCGCTGGGTGTTCGCATAGCCGCAGAGTCGGGAGATTTTCTCGATTGAGAGTCGGGTTGTCTTGAGCTGTTCCCGTACGAGCGCGAGGCGCCGGTCTTCGATGGCGCGGCGGATGGACGTCCCGGTGGCGGCGCCGAACCGGGCGTCGGCAAGGCGGCGCGAGACGCCGAGGTGACTGACGACATCGGCGACCGAGATGCCGTCAGCCGCGTGTGCGCTGATGAAGTTCTGGGCTCGGGCGACCAGATGTGCGGTCGGCGCCGTAGGCGCGGTTGATTCGCGTTCGACGACAGTCCCGGCCGGCATGAAGACGGGCTTTGGACTTCGGCCTGACGGTGCGCGCATCAGGCGGTCAAGCAGTTTGGCGGCTTCGAAGCCCAGTGTCTCATGGTCGATGCGGATGCTGGAGATGGAAGGGGACGCATAGTCGCAGATGAGTTCGTCGTTGTCGACGCCGAGGATGGCGACTTGCTTGGGAATCGAGAGCTTGGCCTCTTTGCAGGCCTCGATGGTCTCCTGTGCCAGCAGGTCATAGGCCGTGAAGACGGCGGCCGGCTTTGGCAGGGCCCGAAGCCAGTCCGCAAGCAGCCCCTTGTCGGCGCCGTAGGTTTGGCACGGTCGGCCGTGCGCCCTTAGCGCCGTCTTGTAGCCGCGCTCGCGAAGGCGTGACCAGCCGCGGTTCTGCGCATCCGGCACAAAGGCGAATGACGCGAAGTTCCCGAGCCGGAGGAAATACTCGGCGGCGGTCTGCCCAATCTGCTCGTCGCCGTCAAGGATGAGGGCGATTGACTTCTTGCGGCCCCGAAGGGCGGGCGGCGGAAAGTCAAGCAGGACGGTCGGGACCGTGGAATGGGCGAGGGCGGTGCCGACTTGCGCATTGGCATGGACGAGGAAGCCGTGAATGCCGTCGGCCTCGGCCTTGTGGAGGGCTTCGTCGGTAAAGTCCTTGGGGTCGGTGATGAGGCGAATGCTCCAGGGGTGCCCGGCGTTGATGTACTGCAAGATGCCCGTCAGTTGCCGTCGTCCGGCAGACCCCGCGAGCCACAATACGACCAGGACGGTCCGCTTCTTGACATTCCGCTTCACCCCGCGAAGTATACCATATTCGCGAGACGCAGGGCGTCGTGCGCGCGTCTCTTCGCGTCTCGGTGGCAAGACAGGAAGACAGGCGCTTCGGGGGCGATTCCGCCGTTGGCCGTAATTTGGTATAATAACCACTCACTGTTTTCAAGGAGGTTTGTTCATGTCACAGTTTTTCGATTACACGGGCGTCGTCGATGAGGTCCACGAGACGCAGAGCTTCGGTTCGAACGGGTTCACCAAGCGCGAAGTCATCGTCGGCAACGACGTCGATTCGCCGTCGAAGTACCCGAATCCCGTCAAGTTCACGTTCAAGAAGGACAATTGCTCGCTGCTGGACGGCATCAAGAAGGGCCAGCGCGTCAAAATCCATTTCGTCATTGACGGCCGTCGCTGGGAGGGCCCGCGCGGTGTCGCGTTCTTCGTTGACTTGACGGGGCTCAAGATCGAAGTCCTGAATGCGGACGGCAGCTCGACCGAGCCGGTGCCCGCGCCCGCCGAGCCGGACTTCCCGGCCGATGCCGGCGACGTGGACGACATGCCGTTCGTTTGGAGGTTTGGGAGTAGGGGGGTGAATGGTTTGGAAGGACGTCATTTCCCGCACGGCTGACTATCTGGAGCGGAAGGGCGTGCCCGAGGCGCGCGCGGCGAGCGAACTGCTGGCCGCGCGTCTTTTGCGTCTGGGGCGCGGCTTCTTGGCGTCGGCGCTCGAACGGGACGCCACCGAACCCCAGCTCGCGGCCATGCGCCGGGGAATGGCGCGCCTCGTCCAGGGCGAGCCGATTCAGTACGTCCTCGGCGAGTGGGACTTCCGCACGCTGACGCTTCGCTGCGATCGCCGCGCGCTCATTCCGCGTCCCGAGACGGAGGAGCTCGTCACGCGCGTCCTGCGCCATCTCGACGCCCAGCGCGCGGTTGCCGAGGGGCGTCCGCCGCTTGTCGTTGACGTGGGGACGGGCACGGGGGCGATTGTCCTCTCGCTCGCGAAGGAGTTTGCGGGGCGGGCCATCTTCCTGGGGACGGACGTGAGCGAGGAGGCGATTCAGCTGGCGCGCGCGAATGCGGAAGCCTGTGGACTCGCGGCGAAGGTGAAGTTCGCGGTTGCGGACGGGCTGGACGACTTCGACGAGCCGCAGAGCGTGGACGTGATCGTCTCCAATCCGCCCTACATTGCGCGTGCGGTCTGCGAGACGCTCGATCCGCGCGTGCGGGACTACGAGCCGCGCCTTGCGCTGGACGGCGGCGAACGCGGCCTCGACTTCTACGACCGCTATCTGGGCGATGCGGTGAACCTCCTCAAGCCGGGCGGGGCGGTCTTCTTCGAGATCGGCGAAGACCAGGGCGAGGCGGTGCGCGGTCTGATGGCGGACTACGGGTTTGCGCAGATTGCCGTCGAGAAGGACTTCGCGGGGCACGACCGCTATGCGTCGGCAACGCTTCCCTGATGCAGCATCCGTCGCCGAGAGGGGAGAGATTCAACGGATGAAGGCGAATTTCCACACGCATACGACGTTTTGCGATGGGCGGGACACGCCCGAGGCGATGGTGCGCGCGGCGTTGGCGAAGGGCTTTGACGCGCTCGGGTTCTCGTCGCATTCCGAGATGCTGCGCGATCCGGCCGCCTACGTCGCCGAGATCCGCGCGCTGGCGGAACGCTATCGGGGGCGAATCCGCATCCTCTGCGGGCTGGAGGCGGACTGGCCCTGTCCGTTCGACCTTTCGCCCTATGACTACGTGATTGGCTCCGTCCACTTCCTTCCGTCGCCGTCCGGCGCGCGGCTGGCCATCGACCACTCGCCCGAGATTCTCGCGGGAATTCTCCGCGACGCCTTTGGCGGCGACGGCGCGGCGCTTGTGCGGGCCTACTTCGCGGCCGAGCGGGAGATGGTGGCCGCCGGGCGCTTCGACATCGTCGGGCATCCCGACCTCGTGCGCAAGTTCAACGCGACGCACCCGTTCTTCGACGAGGGCGCGGCCTGGTATCGGGAGGAGCTGGAGCGGACGGCGGACGTGATTGCCGCGAGCGGCAAGGTCGTCGAGGTCAACACGGGCGCGATCGCGCGTGGCTGGCTCGACGACGCCTACCCGTCGCCCGCGTTCCGCGCGCTGTTGCGCGCGCGCGGCGTCCGCTTCGTCCTCTCGGCGGACGCCCATGCCGCCGAGGCGCTGGACGGCGCCTTCGACCGTTTCGCGTCGGTGGACGGACTTCTGGACGTCTCCGACGTGGAGGGGTTCTACGGCCAACGCATCAAAAATTCCTTCTCCCCGCTGACGCGAGGTAGAACGAATTTTTGATGCGTTGGAAGTGTTCCGGCAGCCGCAGCCAGCAGCCAGCGTTCAGCGCCCAGTACGAGCGGTCGTGGCGCGTCCTTCCGGTTTCAGGAGGTGTTCCAGGCGCTATTTTCGAGCGCGCCCGCCTCTTTTGTGAGCGCGCGGGCATCGAGCCCGCGCGGGTTCGAGTCTGTCGCCTGTCTGCTTTGCCGTCCTTCTACGCCGCGAGCATGAGCCCAAGCAGCTTTTCGTCGTCCCATGTGAGTTCCTTCCGCTTCACGCTGATTCCGCCGAAGACCGACTTGTCGAGCCTCAGCACGTTTATGACGACGTGCCGCAGCATCGCGAGATTCTCCGCGAGGTCTTCCCGCCTCGCCCGGGACCTGTCCTCGTCGAAGTCCATGTCGAGTATCCAGTGCATCGCCTCCACGCCCCAGTGCGCGCGGATGGCCTCGAGCGCGCGTTTCGGGTCGACCGGCAGCGACGAGATGAAGAACCTCGTCTCGCTTGTCGTTTTCCCGGTGCTCTTGTCGTACACGACGGACTCGACCATGCAGACGCTTCTCAAGCCTGCCCACTTGTCCTTGTCCTCGAACCAGTCGATGTCGTCCGTCTGCCAGCACGTGCGCGTCTCCACGCGGCCGTGGCCTTTGTCCACTGTCTTCGCCTTTTTGAATCTCGCCTTGAACGCCGGATCCTGCATGAACGCGCGTATCTCGTCGTGCATCGTCGACTGGTTGCCCTTGAGCGATATGATGTAGCCCGCGCCTCGCTTCAGTATCTTCCTGACGATCTTCTTCTGGCATCCGGCCGCGTCTATCGTGACGATCGCGCCTTTTAGGTACAGGACGTCGAGAAGGTTGGGGATCGCTGTGGTCTCGTTGGATTTCTCGTCGGCCTTGACCTGGCCTATCACGAGCCTCGTGCGGTGCGAGTGGGCACTTACGATGCATGGCATCTTGCAGCCCGTCGTCAGCGCCCTGCGCAGGAGCTTGCCGTCTATCGACATGACGTCGCCCGTGACGTCCGCGATGGACTCCAGCCACTTCACTGTCGCGGCGTTGAAGCGCTTCGGGTCGATCTTCCCGAGGACGCGGCGGAACGTGTCGTGGCTCGGGATGCCGTTTCTGAGGGGCAGGAACTTCTTGAGCAATCTGAGCTTGGCCTTCCCGAACCGCTCGAAGTCCGTAGGACCCTTCGCCCCGTCGATCATCGCGCACACCGCGATCATCAAGATCTCGTAGAGGGGGAACTTCTTCCTCCTGTCGATCCGGAAGTCGGCGACAGACGAAAGCGCCTCCTTCAGCGTGAGCGGCCTTTTTAGAGTCTCGAGCGCATGCCTTGCGAGCGTTGCCGGGTCCATGCCTTTTCTCTCCTTCCCCACTTGACAAACGAGATACTATAGTATATCATATGCGCCATGAAACTGCAAGAGGAGATAGCGGCGATGCTGAAGGACGGCTCGCCCATGACGCGGGGCAAGCTCTGCGTCAGCGCGGTGCGCAAGTCTGGAAGGAAGGCGTACAACCTCCAGTACAGGCGCAAGACGGTCCAGTTCGTCAAGGCCATTCAGGCCTGCGAGCTGGAGGCGTACAGGAAATCGACCGAGCGTTGCAGGCGGTTCCTCGACTGCGTGCAGCGTTACGTTGACATGAAAACGAAGGAGTCGATCAGGACGATCAGGAAGGGGGCGAAGGATGCAAGAGGCAAGGCCAAGGCGGCTCGGCGAGCGGACGGTTGACTACGGCCTCGCGGCGATGGACTTCTGCGGGACGCTGCCGCGCACCGCAGCGGGGCGGCACATGGCAGACCAGCTGCTGCGCTCGGCGACGAGCGTCGCGGCCAACTACGCCGGGGCGTCCGAGGCGGAGAGCACGGCGGACTTCGTCCACAAGATGAAGCTCGCCATGAAGGAGCTGAAGGAGTCTCGGGTCTGGTTGCTGTTCGCGTCGAGGCTTGCGCCAGGCGAGGCCGTCGAGTCGCTGCGTGCCGAATCGCGGGAACTGCTGTTGATGGCAGGCAAGAGCATCAACACCGCGTCCGCCCGCATGCAGGGCAAAACCATCGGAGCGTAGGCTCGATGCCTACGCACAAAAAGACAGTCGGGCGCGTCCGATGGGGCGTCCCTGGGGGGGGGGGCGGCGATGCGCCTGACGCGCCACGACAACTCGGATTGGCTGCTGCGCTGCTGGTTGTTGGTTGCTGAGACACTTCCAACGCATTAAAAACGATTCAGGGGCCCCAAAGGGGAAGAATCGGCTTTTAATGCGTTGGCCGTAGGAGGGGTTCCTCGGCCACTTGCACGCCAACCGCAAAATGTAGTATAATACGGCCATCAACAAAAAAGGAGTTGAAAACATTATGGCAGGAAAGCTTGAAGATCGCGTCAAAGACATCATCGTTGAGCAGCTCGGAGTGAACGCCGAACAGGTCACCGCAGATGCGTCGTTCATCGACGACCTCGGTGCGGATTCGCTTGATTCCGTCGAGCTCATCATGGCCTTTGAAGAGGAGTTTGGCGCGGCGATTCCCGAAGAGGATGCTGAAAAGCTCACCACGGTCGGCAAGGTTGTCGAGTACCTGAAGTCGAAGGGCTACGGTGACGACGGCTCCGTGCCGGAGAAATGATGCCGGAATATCCAATCGGCAAGATTGTGTTCGGGAGCGCCGCATCGATCGATGCGGCGTACCGACTTTTTAGGGAGTTGCCGATTGACGAGACGCGCCTGGCGCCGAACCGCGCCTCGCCGTTCCCCGCCTGTCGGCGGACGCTTGTCGGCGAGGCCCCGGTCGCGGGCATCGGCACGTTCCAGGGCAGCCGGAAGCAGACGCTGACGTTTGCGCCGAGCGGGAAGCCGGGCTGGTGGATCCGCCGGATGGACCAGCCCGAGCAGCTCGACACGAAGGTCGACATCGCGAACCTCTGGACGAGCGCGCAGAACCTCGTCCTGCGCTCCGGCTCGCCCCACAACTACCTGCGCATGGTCGAGCACATCGTCGCGCTCAAGGTCGGCCTGGGCATTGACGACGTCCTCCTGAAGGTGAATTCGGGCGACCCGCCGCTCTTCGAGCAGTCGTCCCTGCCGCTGATCAAGGCGGTCGAGCATGCGGGCGTCCGCGAGACGGACGCGCCCGCGACGTGCGTGACGGTCAAGGAGCCGGTCGCCTTCGGCGGCGGGCGCGGCGACTTCCTCCTGTTCCTTCCGGCGGCGGACGGCGAGCGGAACCTGCGCATCGACTGCGGCATTTCGTGGAACACGGTGATCGGCGACCAGCGTGTCCTCTTCGACGTCACGCCCGAGACGTTCCGCTACGCCGCGCTGGCGCGGACGAACGCGACGCGCCGCCAGTATCTCCTTGCGAAGACGGTCGGCAAGCTCTTTGCCTCGACGCGCAACTGGGGCTACAACGAGCGCAACATCCTCATCCACGGGCACCGGCGCTTCTACACCGAGCCGCGCTTTCCGGTCGGCGAGAAGTTCCTGGAGCCCGTCTGGCATCGGGCGACGCTCGACCTGATGGCGGCCCTGGCCCTGACGGGCGAAGACCGCTTCGTCGGGACGGTCGTCAGCTTCCGCGCGGGCCACACGCTCGACTGCGACGCCGTGCGCGCGCTTTACCGGAACGATCTGTTGACGGAGGTCTGATGAAACAACTGACTGCGCTTGCCGTGCTGCCGCTTCTGGCGGGGTGCCTCACGTCCGCGCCGCCTTCGGTCGCGACGTGGACGATTGCCTATGCGCCCGCGCGGGCGGCGTCTTCCGCCGCGCCGGCCGAGGGCGCGCCGCGCGGGAGCGTCCGCATCGCGCAGGTCGTCGTGCGCGCGCCCTACGACGCGAAGGCGTTGGCCGTCCTGCGTCCGAACGGGTCGCTGGCGTTCGATCCCTACAACCAGTTCGCCGCCCTGCCGGCCGCGTTGCTCAAGGGGGCGGTGCAGGACGCGTTCCTCGCGCACGGCGCGTTTCGTGCGGCGGTGCCGTCCGCGTCCCAGGTGGCGACGGAGCTGTCTGCCGAGACGACGGTCACGCGTCTGGCGCTCGACTGCCGTACGCCGGGCGAACGGCGGGCGACGGTCGCGCTGACGGTGCTGCTCGTGAAGGATCGCGTGGCCTATGCCTCGGCCGCTGGCGAGGGTTCGGCCGATGCGGCGGACGGCGACTACACCCGCGCCTTCTCCGAGGCGTTCTCGCGCGCCGTCGCGGCGGCGCTCGCCCGGCTCTGATGCGCGGTCTCGTCTCCCTCTTCGCGTTCCTTGGCGAGTCCGCCTGCTGCGCGGTCTCGGCGCTTGTCCGTCCGCGCGAGTTCCGCTTCGGCGACGCGGCGCTGGCGTTCCAGCGCGCCGCGTTCGACGGCCTGCCCGTCACGATCGGCGTCGGCTTTCTCCTGGGCGTCATTCTCGCGTTCCAGAGCGCGGCGGCGCTTCAGACGTTCGGCGTCGAGGTCTATGTCGCCGACCTCCTGGCAATCGCGCTCTTCCGCGAGCTGGGGCCGATCATCACGGCGATCATCCTTGCGGGCCGCACGGGAAGCGCATTCGCGGCGGAGATCGGCACGATGAAGGTCGACGAGGAGCTGGACGCGCTGACGACGATGGGCCTGCCGCCCGTCCGATTCCTTGTCCTGCCGCGCGTCACGGCGGCCGCGTTCGCGATGCCGATCCTCACGGTCTTCGCGGAGATCGCCGGGCTTGTCGGCGGCGCGCTCGTCCTCGAGACGATGCGCGTGCCGCCGGCGGCCTACTGGCAGCACGTCACGGCGAGTTCGGACGCGCCCATGATCCTCTTCGGGCTGGCGAAAGGCCTGGGCTTCGGCCTCCTCGTCGGCCTCATCGGCTGTGCGGCGGGCATGCAGACGCGCGCGACGGCGGACGGCGTCGGCCACGCGGCGACGTCGGCGGTCGTCGGCTCGATCGTCGCGATTGCCGTGGCGGACGGTCTTCTCGCCGTCCTCTGCAACATCTGGGGCGCGTAGAAGGGGCGGGCGGACATGGAAAAGGGCGAGCCGATCATCCGTCTGGAGCACGTCGATGCCGGGTATCCGGGGGCGGTGATTTTGCATGACGTCTCCTTTGCGGTCGCGCGCGGCGAGATCTTCATCCTGCTGGGCGGTTCGGGCTGCGGCAAGTCGACGGTCATGAAGCACATGACGGGGCTAAACCCCATCCTCGCGGGGCGGCTGACGGTCGCGGGCCGCGAATGGAGTGTGCAGACGCGCGCGGAACTCTGCCGCCAGATCGGCGTCATGTACCAGTCGGGGGCGCTCTTCGGCTCGATGACCTGCCTGGAGAACGTCCGGCTGCCGCTCGACGAGTTCTCTGACTTGTCGAAGGCGGCGCGGCGCGCGCGGGCGCTTGAGCTTTTGCGCGACGTCGAGCTTGAGGACGCGGCGGACAAGATGCCGAGCGAGATCTCGGGCGGCATGCGCAAGCGCGTCGCGATTGCGCGGGCGATGGCGCTCGATCCGTCCGTCGTCTTCCTGGACGAGCCGAGCGCGGGCCTCGACCCGATCACGTCGGCGGCGCTCGACGACCTGATCCTGCGCCTCCGCGCGGAGAAGGGGATGACGTTCGTCGTCGTCACGCACGAGTTGCCGAGCGTCTTCAAGATCGGCGACCGTGCGGCGATGTTCGACCGGGCGCGCCACGGCCTGGTCGCGCTCGGGGCGCCGCAGGCGCTGCGCGACACGTCGGAAGACCCGTTTGTCCGCAAGTTCTTCAGCAGAGGAGAGTACCATGGCCAGTGACAATCATGCAAGCTATGCGAGAATCGGCTTCGCGCTTCTCGCCGGGGCCGCCGCGACGGCCGTCACGCTCGTCTACTTCGGCGGCCTTCGGGGGCGAGGCGGGGAGATCCTCGTCGAGACCTATTCGGACCGCGAGGTCAGCGGCCTGTCCGTTGGCAGCGCCGTCAACTTCCGGGGCGTGAAGGTCGGCGAGGTGCGCGAGATCGACTTTGTCGGGAACAAGTACGAGGCGAAGGGCGACGACAACCTCCGCATCTACATCCTCATGGCGCTCGACGCGCGCAAGCTCAGCTACTACGAGGACGAGGGCATCGCGCTTGCGGACACAATCCCGTACCTCGTGAAGGCGCGCGGGCTCCGGGCGACCGTCACGGCGAGCGGCATCACGGGCCTTTCGCGGATCGAGAGCGACCTCCATGCGAACGCCGTGCCGCCGCAGCCGCTGCCCTGGACGCCGCGCCATGCGTTCGTGCCGTCGCGGAGTTCGCTTCTGGACAACTTCTCGGACGCGGCGACGCGCGTCATGAACCAGATCAACACGATGAACCTCGTGTCCGTCTGGAGCAACGTGAACCGTTCCGTCGAGTCGGTGTCGCGGACGCTGCAGACCGTCCAGACGGGGCTGGAGACGCGGCAGGGCGACGTCGAGAAGGTGATGGAGAACCTGCTGGAGACGACCACGTCGCTGCGCGACTTTGCCCACGAGGTGAAGGGTAATCCGTCGCTTCTCCTGCGAGACCGTGCGCCGGCGCCGCTGGACGAGACGCGGTGATGGCCGTTTTTTGATATAATTTCCGCTCACTCACAAAGAGGACTAAGGTCATGAAGAATTTGATCGTAAACGGGATGCTGGCGCTCGCGCTCGCGGCGGGCGCGGCTGGGTGCGCGACGACGGTCGCGCGCGAGACGCAGCTGGACATGAAGCCGAAGACGGCCGCCCTGGAGCCGCAGGACGTTCGCCGCACGGTCGAGAAGATGGTCGATTCGATGCTCGCCGACCAGGACTTCATCGCGGAAGTCGGCGGGCGGCGCCCTGTCCTCGACATCACGGGCATCAAGAACCGCTCGACGATGCACCTCGACATGGCGTCGATCACGGACTCGATCCGAACGAAGCTCGTCCGCTCCCGCAAGTTCCGCTTCATGGACCGCACGACGTCGGCGGACGACCTCCAGTTCATGAACGACCAGGCCCTGAACGGCCTGACGGACGCGAAGAAGACCGTCCGCGCCGGGAAGCAGAGCGCGGCGCAGATGTACCTCTACGGGGCGCTCACGGAAATGCGCGACCAGACGAACGGCGTCACCGACCGCTATTTCAAGTTTACGCTCAACCTGAAGGATCTCTCGTCCGGCGAACTCGTCTGGACGGACGAGCAGGAGATCCGCAAGGAGCAGACGAACAACGTTCTGGGATTCTGAGAAAAATGAAGGTCTGCAAGTTCGGCGGGTCGTCGCTGGCCAACGCGGCACAGCTCAACAAGGTCATTGACATCGTGCTCGCGGATCCCGCGCGCCGCATCGTCGTCGTCTCGGCGCCGGGCAAGCGCCACGGCGGCGACACGAAGGTGACGGATCTCCTCATCGCGCTCGCGGAGACGGCGCTCAAGGGCGAGAACACCGACCGCGCGTTCGGCGAGGTCGTCGAGCGCTACGCCCAGATGGCGCAGGAGCTGAACCTCGGCGAGGAGATCGTCCGCACGATCGAGATGGATCTCCACGACCGCATCGCGCAGGTCGCGACGCTCGCGAAGGACGAGTTCATGGACCTGCTGAAGGCGGCCGGCGAGGACAACAACGCGAAGCTCGTCGCCGTCGCCTTCGAGGCGCGCGGCAAGAAGGCGCGCTACGCGAGTCCGAAGGACACGGGCATGATCCTCAAGGGGAGCTTCGGCGACGCGACGCTCGACCCCGAGAGCTACGCGCGGCTCGCGCGGGCGTTCTCGAACTTCGACGGCATCGTCATCTACCCCGGCTTCTTCGGCTACACGCGCGAGGGCAAGGTCGCGACCTTCCCGCGCGGCGGCAGCGACATCACCGGGTCGATCCTGGCGGCGGCGGTCTGCGCTGACGTCTACGAGAACTTCACCGACGTCGATTCGGTCTACCCCTGCGACCCGCGCATCGTCGCGGAGGTGAAGGACGGCGAGGGCATCCCGACGATGACGTACCGCGAGATGCGCGAGCTCTCCTATGCGGGCTTCGGCGTCTTCAACGACGACGCCGTCATCCCGGCCGTCAAGGCGCGCATCCCGATCAACATCCGCAACACGAACCATCCGAGTGAGCCGGGGACGATGATCCAGCAGTCGCGGCGCGTCGTGCCGGGCACGGTTGTCGGCATCGCGTCGGCGGACGGCTTCTGCAACATCGTCGTCGAGAAGTACCTCATGAACCGCCAGATCGGCTTCGGGCGGCGGCTCCTGCAGATCCTCGAGGAGAATGGCATCTCCTACGAGCACATGCCCTCGGGCGTCGACTCGCAGTGCGTCGTCGTCAAGGGCCAGTACCTGCCGAAGGAGCGCGACCGCAAGATCATCAACGAGATCAAGGCTCAGCTCGAGCCGGACTTCGTGACCATCGAGCGCGACCTCACGATGGTGATGGTCGTGGGCGAAGGCATGTGCTACACGCCCGGCATGCTCGCGAAGGCCTGCCTCGCGCTCGCGTCGGCGGGCATCTCGATGTCGATGGTGAACCAGGGCTCGTCGGAGGTCTCGTTCATGCTCGCAATCCGCACGCAGGACCGCGACGCGGCCGTCCGCGCGCTCTACAAGGCGTTCTTCGGCTGACTTTCACCCTTTGCCCTTGACGGAATTCTGAAAATCGCGTAAACTACGCATATTATGTTTGGAAAACTGAAATCGCTCTTCTCGACTGACATTGGCATCGACCTCGGTACGGCCAACTGCCTCGTCTATGTGAAGGATCGCGGCATCGTCATGCGCGAGCCGTCGGTCGTGGCGATTCAGGCCGGCTCCAAGCGCGTTCTCGCGGTCGGCGAGGAGGCGAAGCGCATGCTCGGCAAGACGCCGGGCAACATCGTCGCCATCCGGCCGATGAAGTCGGGCGTCATCGCCGACTTCGACATCACCGAGGCGATGCTCAAGTATTTCATCGAGAAGGTCTGTCCGCCGCGCTTCTACTCGAAGTACGCGAAGCCGCGCATGGTCATCGCCGTGCCGTCCGGCATCACCGAGGTCGAGAAGCGCGCGGTCGAGGACGCGGCGCACGCCGCCGGCGCGGGCGAGGTCTTCCTCATCGAGGAGCCGATGGCGGCGGCGATCGGCGTCGGCCTGCCCGTGTCCGAGCCGGAAGGCTCGATGATCGTCGACATCGGCGGCGGCACGTGCGAGGTCGCGATCATTTCGCTCGCGGGCATCGTCCACAGCTACTCGGCCCGCCAGGCCGGCGGCGACGCGATGGACGACGCGATCATGAAGCACATGAAGGACGTGTACAACCTCCTCATCGGGGAGCGCACGGCCGAGGAAATCAAGATCAAGATCGGCAGCGCCTATCCGACGGGCGAGGAAAAGACCCTTGAGGTGCGCGGCCGTGACATTGTGGCGGGGTTGCCGAAGACTTTGACGATTACCTCCGAGGAGATCAGGAACGCCCTCAAGGATCCGGTGGCGCTGATCGTGGATGCCGTGCGCACCACGCTCGACCGCTGCGCGCCGGAACTGTCGGCCGACCTCGTCGATCGGGGCCTGGTGCTTTCGGGGGGCAGCTCCCAGCTCCGGGGCCTCGACAAGCTCCTTGCGGCCCAGACGGGGCTTCCCGTCGTCGTGGCCGACGATCCGCTCTCGGCCGTGGCCGAGGGCACGGGTGTCGTCATGAACGAAATCGACTTCCTCGCCCGGAACAGGCGGGCGTCGTGAAGCCGAGGGCGACCGGATCTGTCATTGTCGGCGTATGCGCGGCGGTCGGGGCCCTGGTCCTGGTCGCGTGTCCCGCCGTCGCCGTCGAGGCGGTCTATCCGGTCGAGCACGCGAAGCGCGCGTTCGTGACGCGCGTCTGGTCGCGCGTGAAGGGCTTCTTTCGCGGGTCGTCTGCGGCGGCGGAGAACGTGCGCCTTCGGCGCGAAGTCGATGCGCTCGCGATCCTGCGCGGCGACGTCGAGCGGCTGGAGGCCGAGAACGCGCGGCTGCGCCGGGGCCTGTCCCTCGTCGAGAAGGCGCCGGAGACATGGCTGGCGGCGGGCGTCCTCGCGCGCGTGGGCGGCGCGACGGGCGCGTGCGACGGCCTGCGCGTCGATCGCGGGTCGCTCGCGGGCGTCGCGAAGGGCGCGGTCGTCGCCGTGCCGGAGGGGCTGGTCGGCCGCGTCGTCTCGGTCACGCCCCACACGTCCCTCGTCGCCCCGCTCACCGACCCGGCGGTGAAGGC
This sequence comes from uncultured Lentisphaerota bacterium, assembly GCA_900320855.1. Taxonomy (GTDB): domain Bacteria; phylum Verrucomicrobiota; class Kiritimatiellia; order RFP12; family UBA1067; genus UBA1067. The sequence goes on along the minus strand of ONTV01000039.1, from coordinate 5,459 downwards.
GCACTGCCGCGTCGAGGGCGATGGCCGCGTGCGCGGCATTCTCTCCGGCGGCACCGAGGACGCGCTCGTCCTGCGGTCGCTTCAGGGTTCCCTTTCCGGCGCGTCGCCCGTCGCGCGCGCCCGCGTCTTCACGTCCGGCCTTGGCGGCGTCTTCCCGCCGGGGCTTGTGATCGGCACTTGGATCCAGCTCAACACGAACGCAAACAGCGTGGTGACGGGTGAAGTGCTGCCGGCCGTCGAGTTCTCGACGCTTGAGGAGGTCTTCATCCGCCGTGCGAAATAGCCTCCTCCAGCTCGTCTTCGGCCTTCTGCTGCTCGTCCTCGGGGCGGGCGCGGAGGACTTGCTGCCGCGCGTCTTCGGCGTCGGGTTCCCCGTCCTGCTCGTCCTCGCCCAGCTCGTCGCGCGGCGCGGTGCGCCCGTGGCGTTTTCGGTCTTCGCGATTGCCGCCGGGGCGATGGCGGACGCGCTGGGCGCGCTCCCGCCGGCGGCGAGCGCGAGCTTCTTCCTCGCGTCCGCGTGGCTCGTGAACCGCCTTGGCTTCGCGCGCGCGGCGGCGGCGCTCACGTATCCCGTCTACCTCGTCTGGCTCGCGGTCTGGACGGGCGCATGCGACGGCGGGATCTTCGCGCGGCTTCTCGTGTCCGTGCCCGTCGGCTTCGCGACGGCGGGCGTCGTGGGCGTCGTCTACGCCTGGGCGGAAAGGAGGGCGGCGTTCGATGAAGTGGGATGAGTCCATCCTGCGCGTCGCCAGCTGCTGGGCGCTCGCGGCGATCTTCGCCGTCGGGCTGCTGCGCCTGGGCGTGAAGCTGCGCGAGTTCCAGGTCGAGGACGCGGCGGACTATCGCGGCGCGGCCTCCCGGCAGTCCGCGCGGCGCGTGCGCGTGCCCGGCCTGCGCGGACGGATTCTCGACCGCCGGGGCGAGACGCTTGCGGAAAGCCGGCTCGCGGCGTGCCTTGTCTGCGACCCCGCGCAGTTCCAGCGTCGCCGCTACGAGCAGACGTGCGCCGCGATCGGCGATGCGGCCCGTGCGCTCGGCCAGGCGCTTGGCCGCGAGACGGTTCCGTCGTCCAACACGGTCGCGCGGCACATCCACCAGCTGCGGGCGATGCCGCTCGTCGTCTGGCGCGGACTCGACGAGCGCGAACTCGCCGTCTTCGCCGAGCACGAGGCGGACTTCCCCGGCTTCGCCGTTGAGGAGGAAGAGGTGCGGGCATATCCGTGCGGGCCGCTCGCCGCGCAGCTCCTCGGCTACGTCGGCCGCGACAGCGGCGCGGGCGCGGCGGCGGACGGCGAGAAGTTCCATTTCTACCTGCCGGAGCTGCGCGGGCGCGCTGGACTCGAGACGTACTACGACAGCTACCTGCGCGGCGTCCCCGGCGAGCGGGAACTGACGGTGGACGCGAACAGCTACACGATCCGTGCGCGCGCCGTCGAGGAGCCGCAGCGCGGCCTCGACCTGCGCCTCGCGCTCGACGTCCGCCTCCAGCGCGTCGCGGAGGCGCAGCTCGCGGGCCTCGCCGGCGCGTGCGTCGCGCTCGATCCGCGCACGGGCGACGTCCTGGCCTTCGCGAGCGCGCCGGGCTATGATCCGAACGACTTCGTGCCGCGCCTCGACCCCGCGCGCTATCGCCGCTTGGCGGACGATCCGGCGAAGCCGCTCCTCAACCGCGCGTCCGGCGGCGCCTACGCGCCCGGTTCGACGTTCAAGCCGCTGACGGCGCTCGCCGGACTGTCGGTCGGCTATCCGCCGGGGGCGACGTATCCGTGCGACGGCGTCTACGCGCGCAGCGGACTTCGCCTCCGGTGCGCGAGCCGGTGGGGGCACGGCGAACTCGACTTGCGCCACGCGCTCATGAAGAGCTGCAATCCGTATTTCTGCAATCTCGCGACGGAGATCGGCACGAACGCGCTTTTGCGCACGGCGCGCGCGTTCGGCCTCGGCGCGAAGACGGGCCTCGACCTTGGCGTGGACATGGCGGGCGTCGTGCCGGACGCGGACTGGAAGGCGCGGCAGTACCACGAGCGCTGGTTCTTCGGCGACCTCGTGCAGATGTCGATCGGGCAGGGCATGCTGCTCGTCTCGCCGCTCCAGATGGCGCGCGTCGCGGGTGCGCTGGGGACGGGCTACCTCGTCACGCCGCGCCTGCGCGCGGACGCGCCGACCGAGCGGCAGAAGCTGCCGTTCCGGGAGGCCGACCTCCGCGTCGTGCGCGAGGGGATGCGGATGGTCGTCGCGGGCGACGGCGTTTCGCGCGGCACGGGCTGGCGCGGCGGATTGGACGTGCCGGTTCCCGTCTCGGGCAAGACGGGAACGGCCGAGGTCGGCGCGGGCGCGCGTCGGCGCAAGAACACGTGGTTCGTCGCCTATGCGCCGTCGGACGCGCCGCGGATCGCCGTGGCGATGGTCGTCGAGAACGGCGAGTCGGGCGGCGGCACGGCGGCGCCAAAGGTCGCCGCGGTGCTGAAGCGCTTCTTTGCGGACGAGGCGGAAGGGGGGGCGTCGTCATGAAGTTCCTGCGTCGCTTTGACGGACTGCTCTTCGCCGCGATGCTCGCGCTCGTCGCCGTCGGGACGGTGACGATCTACTCGGCGGGCCATGCGCGCGCGGCCGCCTTCTTCCACGGCGTCTGGCGGAGCAATCTCGCGACGGCGGGCTTCGGGCTCGTCCTCTACTTCGCTCTTGCCGCCTTCGACTACCGCAAGTATCTCGACTTCCTGTCCGTTCCGGCCTATGCGCTCTCGCTCGTCTGCCTCGTCGCCGTCCTGCTCGTCGGCGAGGAGGTCTACGGCGGCAAGCGGTGGCTCTGGTTCTTCCAGCCGAGCGAGATCTCGAAGCTCGGCGTCATCACGCTGCTCGCGTCGCTTCTCGGCGGACGCTGGTTCGCGTGGCTGGACGGGTTCCGGGGCTTTCTCCTGACGGGCGCGCTGATCGGCGTGCCGGCGCTCCTCATCTTGGCCGAGCCGGACTTGGGGACGACGCTCACGCTCGTGCCGGCGACGGTCGTGATCCTTTTCGTCGCGGGCGTCTGGCGCAAGGGGCTCGTCACGCTGCTGGCGGTCGGCGGACTCGCGGCAGTCGCCGTGCTGGGGGCGGTCTACGAGGCCGAGAAGCCGGGCGTGCTGCCCGAACGGCGCGCGCAGATTCTCCGCTATGTGCCGCTGAAGCCGCACCAGGTCAAGCGCGTGCGCGTCTTCCTCTTCCCGGAGGAGGACTTGCGCGGCGCGGGCTGGAACCTGCGGCAGGCGAAGCTCTCGATCGGTTCGGGCGGCTATGCGGGCAAGGGGATCGGCAAGGGCGAGCTCAACCACCTGAAGTACCTGCCGCCGTCCATCTCGATGAACGACTTCATCTTCTGCGTCTACGCCGAGGAGACGGGGTTCGTCGGCTCGGTCGTCCTGCTGACGCTGTTCGGGCTTCTGCTCGTGAGCGGCTGCCGCGTCGCCGCCGTCGCGACGGACGAACGCGGACGGCTCCTCGCGCTCGGCTTCTCAACGCTTGTCTTCGCGCATGTCTACGTCAACATCGCGATGTCCATCGGTCTTGTCCCGATCACGGGCCTGCCATTGCCGTTCGTCTCGTCGGGCCGCACGTTCCTCCTCACGGTGATGTGCGGACTTGGCCTCATCCAAAGCGTGTCCCTGCACCGCGAATGAGATTTTAACATCCATCAAACCATTACAACCATTACAATCCAATCAGAGAGGAAAAACAGAAAATGATCAGTCTCAATCCGTTCAACTGGCTCAAGCGCTCCAAGATGAAGCGCGAGATCATCATCAACGTCGAAAAGCTCGAGACGCGCGTCGCCGTCATGGAGAACGGTCGCCTTGAGGAGTTCATGGTCGAGCATCCGGAGGAGGAACGCCTCGTCGGCAGCGTCTTCAAGGGCCGCGTCCAGAACCTCGAAAACGACCTGCAGGCCGCGTTCGTCGACATCGGACTGAAGAAGAACGCCTTCCTCCATTACTGGGACATGACGCCGGACGCGGACGCGCTTCTCGACGATGACGACGATGCCGAGCGGCGCAAGGGCCAAAAGGGCGGGCGCAAGGCGAACCGCCTCTCTGACCAGGAGATCGCCAAGCGCTTTCCGTCCGGCTCCGAGATCATCGTGCAGGTCACGAAGGGCCCGATCTCGACGAAGGGCCCGCGCGTGACGGCGAACCTTTCGATTCCCGGCCGCTACCTCGTCATGATGCCGGGCACGAAGATTCGCGGCGTCTCGAAGAAGATCGGCGATGCCACCGAGCGCCGCCGCCTGAAGAAGATCCTCGACAAGCTGCCGCTCCCCGAGAACGTCGGGCTCGTCGTCCGCACGGTCGGCGCCGGCGCCTCGGCGCGCGCGTTCGCGCGCGACCTCCGCAACATTCTCTCCGTCTGGAACGAGATGCAGGGCAACGTCAAGAATCTGCGTACACCGTGCTGCATTTTCCAGGAGCCGGACCTCTGCGAGCGCGTGATCCGCGACTGGCTGACGGAGGACGTGGACGCGATCGTGATCGACGACGCGAAGGCCTACGAGTCGATGCGCGACCTAACCGCGCGCATCTCGCGGCGCGCGAAGTCGAAGATCCGCCGCTACGACGGGGTGACGGGCATCTTCGAGCACTACGGCGTCGAGCGTCAGCTGGCGGACGCCTTTGCGCGGCAGGTTCCGCTCAAGTCGGGCGGCTACCTCGTCATCGACGAGACGGAGGCGCTGATCGCCGTGGACGTGAACACGGGACACTACAAGGGCAAGGGCAGTCAGGAGGACGCGATTCGCGAGGTGAACCTTGAGGCGGTGGACGAGGTCGCGCGCCAGCTGCGCCTCCGGAACATCGGCGGACTGGTCGTCCTCGACCTCATCGACATGAAGTCGCGCAAGCACCAGCGCGAGGTGTATCGTGCGCTCAAGGAGGCGCTGCGTCGCGACCGCGCGCGGACGAACGTCCTTGAGATCTCTGAGCTGGGTCTCCTGGAGATGAGCCGCCAGCGGCAGGATTCGTCGATTCTCTCGCAGCTCACGTCGAAGTGTCCGTACTGTCAGGGGCATGGCGTCGTCAAGTCGCCGATGGCGATTTCGATCGAGATCCAGCGGCGTCTCGTCGCCCTGTTGCGGAAGGCGGAGGCCGAGAAGAAGCCCTTCGAGCCGAAGATCGTGATTGCGCCGCAGGTGATGCACCGTCTGCGCACGGAGGACAGCGAAATTCTCGCGCAGCTCCAGAAAGAGCACAACACGCGCCTGACGTTCGTCTCGGAACTCCACCGCCACCCCGAGTCGTTCTCGATCCTCGACGCCGCCACCGCCCAAGTCCTCTACTCCCAGAGCTGAACTGGTAAGGGCGACGATCATTCCCGAAGTCGTAAGGCTCATCGCGGAGCGATTCGGGATTTCTGAAGATGAGGCCCTTGATCGCTTCTACAGATCCGCGACGGCGCAGAATCTCGCCGATGAAGAAAATGGTCTCTACGGG
>ONTV01000033.1 GCA_900320855.1 uncultured Lentisphaerota bacterium | reverse complement strand
CGAACAGCACACGAAAGATTGATGATGCACGCCTCGCGTCCGCGCAACCGTCTCATCGCCCAGGCCCTCTACGACAGGGGTGTCATCGAGCATTACGGACGCGGCATCAAGCGCATCAAGGAAGAGTGCGACCGCAACGGCAACCCGTATCCCGACTGGACCGACCGCCCCGGCGAGTTCCTGACGATCTACAAGACCCGTGGATCGCAAGATACAGAAGTCGGCGGTAAGGCCCCGGAAGTCGGCCCTAAGAGCGAAGAAGTCGGCGGTAAGCGGTCTGAAGTCGGCGGTAAGGCTCAGGAAGTCGGCGGTGTCGATTTTGACCTTGCACTTTCTGGCGTGCGCAAAGATTTTCGGGAAACTTGCCGCCGAGTTTGGGAATTACTCTCGAAGGACGAGGGGATTCTTCAACAAGACATCTGCGCCCGATTGCAGATCGCCGACAGTAGTGTACGAAACGCCTATGCGGCACTCAAGGATGCCGGTCTCTTGATCAAGACGGGAGAAGGCCGAGGAAGCAAGTGGACTGTTGTCCGAGGCAAATCCTCACAAGATTGATGCGGATAGAAGATTCTTAACGCAAGGGTATTAGAACAAACAGGGGTCGAGTATTAGAACCGACAGATGTGGCGTTCAAAAATGCGATGCGTTCAAGGGCGAAATTTGTGTTATAACACTTGCGTTAATTTACAGAAGGAATCGGGAATGAGGTATTCGGGTGCGTTATGAGAGTAGACATCTCTTTTTCGCCGTTGTTCTGAATACCGTCACTCCGACCACGATAACCGCGAAAACTTACGACAAACCGTCAAATATTGCAAGTTATGCGCGTTCAAGTTGGCACATCCGAAGCAGTCCGTCGCCGAGTCCGCCGCGTTCCACCTCTGGGACGCGCGGGTCGAGAAGACCAGGGACGACGGACGGCCCATCTTCACCGTCAACGAGCTGTGCGACAGGTGGGTGCGCTTCGCGGAGACCTACTACCGTCACCCCGGCGAGGCGTATGAAGCCGGGACCCTCCCCACACCCAAACGTCCAAACCGCCAAACGTCCAAACGCCCGACCTCACGGCTGGTCGAGGCCGTAGTACGCGCGGATGCGGCGGTGTTCGCCGGAGGCCTCGATGCGCTTCAAGCCCGCCTCGTAGGCGTCCACGAGACGCTGCGCGTGCGCAGGGTCGGCGTTGGAGACCGTCAGCAGGATCGCCGCGCGCTCAATCGCCGGCGAGACGTTGTACTTCATCAGCCGGTCAGCCGTGCGCCCCAGACTCGCGGTCGAGTAGTCCATCCGCGTCTGGACAATGCCATCGACCTCCCCCCGGTCGATCGCGAGGAACGGCCGCGCGGCGTAGGGACTGTCCTCCCCGAAGACCTTCACGGCATGCGGCGTGCCCCGCGACTTCTCCTCGTAGGCGCAAACCACCGGGCAGTCGAGATAGCCCGCCTGCATCCCAAGGCGAATCGCCTCCAGAGACGCAAGCCCCCGGTAGGTCCACGCGAGCGACCGCCGCGTGTAGACGACGATGTCTGCCTTCATGAGCGGCGTCGGCGCGTGCACGAAGTCCCGCAGACGCGGATGGTCCCCGTAGGCGATGCAGACCGCATTCGTGTCCGCCGCCAGGAGCCGCCGCGCCTTCTCGACCGTGAGCGACGTGCGGACGAAACGCGCACGCGGAAAGACCGCCCGCATCAAGTCGAGGAGATAGCCGTTACGCGCCGTCGTCGGGTTCTCGACCGCCAGCGGCACCCACGTCTCGAAAATGACGTTCGGCGCCAGGCCGTCGTCCGCCGCACGCGCCACCGCCGCCGACACGACGGACACCGGACGCCGCGACGCCTTCACGAAGCCGACGAGCCCCTTCGCCGCCACCAGCGCCAAGACCACCGCCAGCAACAGTCCGTTGAGTTTCCGAATCATTTGGACTCCTCCTTCCCTTCCGCGTCCGCCGCGTCAAGACGCGCACGCTCGCGCCGCGCCCAGGCATGGAACTTGTTGGATGTCTGGCCGATCGCCAGCATCTCGTCCAGCAGCTGCCGCGCGTGCGCCGGATTGTCGGCGGCCGTCAGGCGATACGCCTGGTAGCAGGCGCGGAAGCGCGTGTCCACGAGCCGGTCGATGCGTTGGGCGTCCTGCCGCCACGCACGCACCCGGTCTGCCGAGACGCCGACGTCTGCCGCCAGTTCGCAGAGCGGCACAATCGCCGACAGCTCCGGCGCAAAGTCCGTCGCCGTGCGGAAACGCGCGGTCAGCCGCTGGAGCGTCGCCGTGACGAAGATCTCAAGCTCGCGGCGCAAATCCTCCGACACCGCCGCGAGGTCGTCGCCGAAGACCTGCACGAGCGTCGCGAACGACGCGCGCAGCGCTTCGACGTCGGCGGCCGTACGCGCCCCGTCAGACGCGCAGACGCGGTCGCGGACAGCTAAATAGTCGAAGAGCGCCGTCCGCTTCTCGCGCACGCCCTGGAACCAGCCCTTGAGCGAGTCGGACTGGACGAAGATATTGTCCGACATGTCCGCGAACGTGCGGGCGACCTTCGCGTTGATCGCCTCGCGCTCGGCGGCCGATGCCCGACACATCGTGCGTGCCGCATCGGGGATCAGCCTGCTCGCGCAGGACAGGACCTCCTGCACGTCCTCTAAGAAGCGCGTCGCGTTGGCGATCGTGAACATCTCGCGGTCGATGCCCTTGAGACGCACGGCCAGCTCGTCCCAGCGGCGCGCCGCGACGAGATCCTGGATCGCCGTGACGTCCTTGAGGAAGCGCGCCGCGCGCGCGACCTCGGCGCTTTCGCCCAGCCTTGCCGCGCGCGCGATGAAGTCGTCCGCCACCGGCGAGCGCCGCGCACCGAGGATGAGCGGCAGGTCGCGGTAGAACGAAAGCATGTAGATGTAGGCGTCGCTGTCGTCGTTTTCCGTCGCCGTCACGGGCGTGCCCGCCACGGCGCGTGGGCCGCGCGGTGCGTCCGCCAAGCGTTCGACGCGGGCCGCCTCGCGCGAAAGGTACGCGCCCAGGAGGACGACTATCCCGACGCCGAGGAGCGCCGCCATCAGGCGGATGCGGACGCCGCGCGAGGGATAGGAAAAGGGATTTCCCGACCGCAGCGCCGCCGCCGCGTCGGCGGCCGGCAGGAGGAGGCCCGTGAAGTCGCCGACCGCGAAGACGAGCCGCGCGGCGATGCGCGTGCGCCCGCCCGACGGCAGGACGACATCCAGCCCGTCGGCCGTCGGATAGAACTCGAAGCGCACGACGCCCGGCACCGCCGGATTCACTGTGAGGATCCCGCCGCGCAAGGCGTCCGCCGCGACGAGGTTGCGTCCGCTCGCCACGTTCTCAGCAGCCACGGCGGACTTGCCGACGCGCCAGAGGAGCACGTTGCCGGACAGCGCGACGTCCGACTCCAGACGGAAGACGTAGTCCGCGACCGAACACGCCGACCCGGCGACGAGCGCGAACGAACCCGCGCGCTTCGCGCCGCAGACGACCGGCGTTGCCACGTCAGCGGCGGCGAGCGTCCAGCCGTCCACATCCCGGACGATCGCCGCAACGAGCCGTTCGCCCGCCGCGACGACGGGCACGAGGCGAACGCCCGCACCGTCCGCGACGACGAGGATCGGACCCTTCTCCGACGGCTCCAGCGCCCGCTCGGCGAGCATCCGGCCAGACGAATCGAGTATCTTCAGGTGTTCCATGTCACTTCTTCCCCTTCTGCTTCTGCAGCGCGGCCGCACGCGCCGCGTCGATCGCGGCCAGCGTCTGCGCGGCCCGACGACGCCGCAGCGACTCGTCCTCAAGCGTCGCGTGGCGGCGGATGTACTCGGCCTGTTCACGCGCCGCGTCGAGGTCGCCGACGGCCCGGTACTTGTCGAGCAGGACGAACCAGTCGTCCACGACCTTTGTGCGGCGGCGCAGAAACGCCAAATAGGTCTGGAAGTCCTCCGACGCGAGGACGTCGCTTTCCTCGTGGACGGACGACGCCAGCGTCAGGCGCCGGCGGAAATGCTCGATCGCCGGCAGGAGCGCCGCCTCCGGCTCCGTCGCGACGCGCTGGGCGTAGAGCTTCCAGAGGGCATGCTCGCGGCCCTCCTCGGCATCGATTCGCGCATGCTCCGCCGCGTCGAGCGCGGCCGAGTCGATGATCGGACGGGCGAAGCGCTCCGTCGCCTTCGGCAGGTCGAGTCCCTGCGTCAGGAGGCCGACGCCGTCACGCGCCGCCTCGTCGCGCGCGGCGACGTCGGCGTTCCACACGGCGACGGCGAGGTAGGAGACGTCCCCGGCGTAGAACGCGAGCGCTATGCCCTCGTGCGCGTCGAGGTTGAAGAACGCGCGAACGACGGGCGTGCCCTGCCGCAGGCGCGCGAGCGCCGTGCCGATCACGTTCGGCGGCGCGCCATCCGGCCCGAGCACCTGCTCGTCGCGGAGGACGGACGTGATCTGCCGCGCGAGCAGCGCCGGGTTGAAGTCGAGCGCGCGGTAGGCGAACGCCGCGTCACGCCGCGCGACGAGCGAGAGGAACGGCACCTTCTCCTGCTCGTGGAAGTAGAGGACGACGCGGTTCGTCTCCTGCACGTAGCGGCAGCAGTCCGCCGGCGCCGTCAGGCGGAAGAAGTCCGTCTCGACCGTCTTCGTCACGGGGGCGGCGAGACGGGCGCGCGCCGCATCGAGGCGCGACCAGGCGCTGTAGGCGAAGAGCGCCGCGCCGAAGGCGGCGACGAAGACGGCGCTCCAGAGAAGGACGGACGTGGAGAGCGCCGTCGGGACGATGACTGGTCTTTCAGCTTTGTTCATGGGAAATCACCTCGTCACATACTGGATGATGAGCGGCGCGAACAGGACGATGAAGACGCCGGGCAGGATCAGGAGCAGGAGCGGGAAGGTCATGGCGACGACCGCCTTCTGCGCCCGCTCCTGCGCACGGATACGCGCGGCCTTGCGCATGAGCTGCGCCGCCTCGCCCAGGTTCTCGCCGACGCCCGTGCCCATCTCCAGCGCCTGGGCCATCGTCGAGAAGACGGCGTTCGCGTCCGGCGAATCGACGCGGGCGGCGACGTTGTTGAGGGCGCGCGCGAGCGACGTGCCGATCGCGACTTCGCCGACGACACGCGCGAGCTCGTCGCGGACGGGCCCGGCAGGCGAGACCTCGACGGCCGTGCGGATCGCGCCGTAGAGGTCGCCGCCGGACTGCGAGACGAGGCGCATCACGTCGAGGACCTGCGGCAGGTCGCGCGAGAACGCCTGGAGACGGCGCCGGGCCAGGTCACCGAGCGCCTGTTCGGGCCAGAGGTAAAGCATCCCGGCGAAGACGGCCGCCAGCAGGAGGACGAGTCCCGGCGGCAGGCGCAGGAGCGCACCGAACGCCGCGAACGCGAGAATCGCGAGGACGGGCAAGACGAAGCGCGCGGCGAAGACCTCCGCCGACGTCGCGCCGCCGAGGAAGGCGCCGTCCGCCTGGACAATCAGCTTCTCATAGCCCGCCAACTTGCGGTCGAGCGCGGCGTCGCGTGCGCGGCGACGCTCAACGAACGGCGCGAGGGCCGCGAGAAACGGGCGCAGGGCCGAGTTGCCCGCGCGCGCCTCCGACGGCTGCCGCCGGAAGCCGAGGAGCGCGCGCACAAGCGCCGCGCCGAGGATCGCCGCCGCGACGCCTGTCGCGGCGAGTCCGAGCAGAAGATGGACTGACGTGTTCATTTCGCTTTCCTCATGCCTCGATGGAGACGATCTTCTTGATCCAGACATAGGCGAGGGTCTGCATCGTCGCCAGCAGCCCCAGCGTCGCCCAGCCGGGGGCCGTCGTGAAGAGCGGCTTCATCATCTCCGGGCGCAGGCCGCCGAGGATGAGGATGAGCGCGACGGGCAGGCAGCTCATCACGATCGCCTGCATGCGGCCCTCCGTCGTCATTGCCCGCAGCTCGCGCTCGAAGGCCATGTGGTCGCGGAGGATCCCCGCGAGCATCCGGTAGTTCTCGTGCAGATTGCCGCCGTGCGAGACGCCGATTTTCGAGGCGATCGCGATCATGCGCACGTCCTTCGTCGGCAGACGCGCGGCGAAGTTGTCGAACGCGCCCGCGACCGAGAAGCCGAGCGACGTGTCGTAGAGGATCCGCGCAAACTCCGCGCCCACGGCGGGCGGGAAGTGCTCGAGGTTGCGCAAAATCGCCTGCGGCAGGGTCAGCCCGGCCGTGAGCGAGTTCGCGATCATGTCGAGCGCGTCGGGAAGCCCTTCGCGGACGGCCGCGGCGTGGGCCTTGCCGAAGCGCAGGGACGCCTCGCCGTGCATGACGCGGCGGACGACATCCGCATCCGCCGCGGCGGCGCGCGCGCCGAGGACGCGCGAGACGACGAAGCCGACGAGCGCCGCGAAGAGCGCGAGCGAGACGGAGAGGACGATCAGGTGCACGAGACCTCCTCAAAGACGCTGTCGTCCAGCGGAACGCCGCGCAGGCGGAAGTCGTCGTAGAACGTCGGTCGCGCGACGGCGACGTGGCGTCCGAGGACCTTGCGCGTCCGCTCGTCGACGCCCTCGCGGCGGAAGGTGAAAAGCGTGCGCAGCTGCGCGTTGCCGTTCGCGTCGAGGCCGATGACCTCGGAGATTTCGGTCGTCTTGCGCGAGCCGTCCGAGAGGCGGGCTGTCTGCACGATGATCGAGACGGCCGAGACGATCTGCGCACGGATGGCCGAGAGCGGAATGTCCATGCCGGCCATGAGGCAGAGCGTCTCAAGACGCGCGACCGTGTCCTCCGGCGAGTTCGCGTGGACGGTCGTCAGCGACCCGTCGTGACCCGTGTTCATCGCCTGGAGCATGTCGAGGGCCTCGCCGCCCCGGCACTCGCCGACGACGATGCGGTCGGGGCGCATGCGCAGGCAGTTCTTCACGAGCCGGCGGATGGAGACCTCGCCCTTGCCCTCCGTGTTCGCGGGGCGCGCCTCCATGCGCACGACGTGCGCCTGCTGGAGCTTGAGCTCCAGCGAGTCCTCCACGGTGATGATGCGCTCGGACGGGCCGATGCAGAGGGAAATCGCGTTCAGGAGCGACGTCTTGCCCGAGCCCGTGCCGCCCGAGACGACGATGTTCTTGCGCAGGCGCACGCACGCGTCGATGAACTTCGCCATCTTCTCGTCCATCGAGCCGAAGGAGACGAGCTTCTCCAGCGTGAAGAGCGACTTGCCGAACTTGCGGATCGTCAGGCACGCGCCGTCCGGCGTGATCGGCGGAATGACGGCGTTGACGCGGCTGCCGTCGGCGAGGCGCGCGTCGACGAGCGGGCTCGACTCGTCGATGCGACGTCCGACGCGGTTGACGATGCGCTCGATGACGCGGATCAGGTGGCCGGGGTCGCGGAACTTGCGGTCGGAGAGCGCCACCTTCCCGTTGCGCTCGTCGTAGGTGTGCGCGAAGTCGATCGTCATGATCTCGGTGATCGAGTCATCGGCGATGAGCGGTTCGAGCGGGCCGAGGCCGAGCATGTCCTCGACCGTCTCCCGCCGCAGGTCGGCGACCTGCTCGTCGGTGAAGCCCGAGAGCTCCGACAGGCTGCGCGCGAGGATCGCGTCGAGCGAGGCGTTGACGCGCGCCTCCAGCTCGGCGCCCGTCGCAAGGCCGCGCCCGACGTCGTTCGAGAGCGCGGCGAGCGCGTGCGAGTAGAGAATGTCGGAGGCCGTCTCGCGCCGCGTCTTGCGCGTTGCGTCGGCCTCGCACGAGACCGTGCAGGCGAAGGCGCCGACGGCGATCTCCGCCGTCGCGACAACGGGCGCACGCGCGGTGAGCCGTCCGTCCACCATGAGGCGTCCGTCGCCCGCGAGGTCGCCCACCCACCAGACGCCGCCGAGGAGCGCGAAGGAGAGCTGCTTCGCGGCAAGCCCCGCATCAGCCGCGACGACGATGTCGTTCGCGGCGGCCGTGCCGAGCGTGAACACCTCGTCCTGCTTGCCCTCCTGGGGCGTCAGCGTCGCGATGCGCTTGCCGTCTTTCGTGAAAACGAGCGGTTTCATAAGGCCCCTTCCCTACGGCATCTCGACGTCGACGGACTTCTCCCGCAGCGCGTCGCGGCGGCGAATCGCCTCCGCCGAGCCGCCTTCGACCGCCCAGTTGATCGTGACGACGAGCAGCATCTCGTTCGCCGTCTCGCTCGTCGAGCGGTTGCCGAAGAGCCACGGCCCGATGAGCGGGATGTGCGAGAGGAGCGGCGTCCCCGACTTCGACACGCTTTCCGTCACCTTGTTGAAGCCCGACATGACGATTGTCTCGCCGGGGCGCACCATGTACTTGGACTTCGTCTGATAGCGCGAGATCGTGATGTCCTGGTTCGCGCCCTCCTCGCCCGGCGTGTAGTTGAGCGGCATCTTGTTGTCGAGGTCGAGGTCAAGGTTCACGAGCGCCGTGTCGACGATGATCGGCATCGCCTTGACGATGAAGCCGTACTCGATCGTCTTGAGGTCGCCGCTGGAGAACGTGCCCGTCGTGTTGCGGTGGATTGTGCCGCCGTTCTGGAACTGGACCTCCTCGCCCGACTGCGTCGCGAGCGACGTCTTGTAGACCGTCTTCGCCGCGCCGTTCTGCTTGAGCAGGTTGATCGTCGCCTTCACGCCGGAGACGGACATCCCCGCCCGGCTCGACCAGGAGTCGCCCCGGCCGGATCCGCCCGCCGTCGCCGCCGCGCCTGTGCCAGTTCCACCCGTGCCAGTTCCGCTACCGCCGCCCGTCGCGTCCGCGCCACCGACCGCGCCGCCGGACGAGAAACTGTAGTCCAGCCCGCCCGAGAACTCGGCCGTGACCGCCGTCGGCGTCTGCACGCCGAGGTTGCGTGCCTTCGAGACGTCGTACTCCAGCATCTCGACGTCGAGGATGATCTTCTGCCGCGCGATCTGCAGGGCATCGACGTTGAGGCCGACGCCGGGGAAGTCCTTGAGGAAGTCCTTGGCGCGTGCGCGGACGTTCGCGATCGCCTGCTTGTCGAAGAGGCGGCCCGCGAGGCAGATCTCGTTGCCGACGGCCGTCACCGTCACGTTCGAGTAGCCGACGTGCCGCAGGTACGTGCCGAGCAGCGAGGCAATCGACGGTGTCGAGTAGGTGACCTGCGAGACGATGCGCGCGGGATCGAACGCCTTCGACTGCTCGACGCGGCGCAGCGTCTCGGGGTTCGCCGTCGAGCCGCTCACGACCACCTTGTCGCCGCTCACCGAGACGGAGACCTCGGGGTCGTCGACGAAGAACTCCTGCAGCGTCTGCCAGTACGGCGGCACGACCGTGACGGGCAGCGTCGCAAACGGCCCGCGCACGTCCACGAGCGTGACATCCACGCAGCCGATCTTGACGCCCGTGACGGTCGCATGCCCGCCCTCGGGCGGCAGGGCGGAGGCGACGGCCGTGTTCGAGCACCGGAGGCTCGTCGCCACGTCCGTCTTCACGTCAACGCTCGCGCCCTCCGGCACCGTCACGCCCGGCAGGCGGCGCAGCCCGGCGGCCGACAGCGACAGCGCCGCGAGCGCACCCAGTCCCAGAACCGCGAATCTCTTCTCGCTCATCTTCACTTCCTCCTCTTTCTTTCCGTGGTCTCTGCGACTAGAAGCTCCGCACCGCGTCGGCGAAGCTCGCGCCGGGCGAGACGGTCAGGCGGTTGCGGTCGCGCTCCGTCTTGTTGTCGCGCACGTTGCGCAGCATGTACGTGATCTGGCCCATCGAGCGCGCCTGCACCATGAGGATCGCCGCACGCGTCGGAAGGTTGAGCGTGATCGAGCTGTAGGCGGCCTCCTCGCCCTCCAGCTCGTAGTTCTTGCCGACGGCGATGACCGGCACGTTCTGCAGGATGACGGACGAGACGATCGCGTCCTTCGCGCCGCCGCCCGTGCCCGCGAGAATTCCGAGCGCGGACTCGCTCGCCGTGAGCACCACGTCGACGCGGCTGCCGGGGCGGATGAAGCCGTTCACCGACGAGACGTTGTCGACGGGCAGCGTGACGGCACGGTGGTCGTCGCCGATCAGGTCCGCGAACGGCGCCTTCGGCTCGGTGTCGATGTCCATCCAGAAGATCGGCGTCTGCGCCGCGACGAGCCGCTTCGCCCGGCGGCCGACGATCTTCGCCTGCACGTCGGCCATCGCCTTCTCGTACGTTGCGTCCGTCGCGGACGGCAGCGTGATGTGCGTGTTCGAGAGCGCCGCGAGCGGAATCGGCGCGGCCGCGAGCATCTCGGGGCCGATCTCGCCGCCTGCCCTGATCTCCATCGTCGCAACGAGGACGTTGACCGTCGGCGCGGCCTTGACCTCCGTCTTCGCCTTCACGTACTTGTTCACGGCCACGACCGCGAAAAGCCCGACCAGCACTGCGGCCACGACCGCGAGCTTCGTCTGATTGTTATTCGTCATCTTCGTTTTCCTTTCTGTTGACAAGAATTTCGTCGTCGGCATAGCGGACGGTCACGACCGAGCCGACGCCCGCCGCGCGCGGCGCGACGTCCCACGTCGCCGAGAGATTCGCCTTGACCCACGCGCCCGGCAGGTCTGCGCGTCGCTTCCAGCCCGCGCGCGCGTACGTCGCGGCCAGCTGCTTTCGGACGTCCGCCTCCTCCCAGCTCGAAAGCCCGACGACGAGGAACGCCGCGCCCGTGTCGTGCGCGTTGAACTGCGTGTAGACGGGCTGCGCGACCTGAACGGCGCGCAGGACGTCCGGGAAGCGCGCGAGCATCAGCTCGTTCGCCAGGCCCACGGCCTCCTCGAACGTCATCGGGCGGTCGAGGCTCAGGCGCGCGCCGGCCGGCAGGCTGAAGTCCTCGCGCTGCGTGCCGCCGCCGGCGAGGGGCGTGTGGGCGCGGCGGACGATGCGCCGGTCGGGCGTCAGGTAGAGTCCGCCGAAGTCGCGCAGCGTCGCCAGCTCGTAGGCGAGCGGCAGATCGAGCGCCTTCCAGCCTTGCGCACGCGCCTCGTTCGCGCTCGTTTGGATCGCCTGGTCAAGCGGCATCGGCATCGTCGCCTTTGTCGACTGGGCGACCATGCCGCCGAGGTTGAGCCGCAGGTCCGCCGGCACGAGCGCGACGAGGTCATACGTCTTCGGCGCGGGCAGGCGGCTCGGCTGAACCGCGTCGGCGCGTCTTGTCGCCTCGGCGGAGAAGCCGCCCGCGAGCGCCCGCGCGGCGACGCGCATCAGGCCGACGGCCCCCACCGTCGCGGCCAGCGCCACGACGGTCACGCCCAGACGGCGGATGTTCGCTCGCGTCACTTGATCCATGTGCTGAAGACCTTCGTCAGTTTGCGCACCAGCGTCGGCGGCGCGAGCGCGGCCGTGTCCATCGACGGCATGTGGCAGTAGTAGCGTACGCGCTGATCCGCGAGAAGCGCACGGTCGTAGTAGCCCGGCGCCTGGCGCGGCGCGGCGGCCGGAATGAGCATGACGCCGTCACGGCCGTGGCGCCCGAAGAGCGTGTAGGCCGCGTGGGGCGAGAAGGGGCGGATGTAGACGCTGACGGCCGTCTTCACGACCCGGTCCGTCGGAAAGACCTCCGACAGGTAGCGGAACGTGCGAAGCGTGAGGACGTCGACGACGCCGCCGAGGATCTTCGCCATGATATCGATGAACTTGCCCGCCCCCGTCTGGCCCTTGAGGATGTCGAGGAGCTTGTTCACGACCGTGTGCGAGAAGCCCTCCTGCGCGGAGAACGACCCCTTGCAGTAGACGCTCGACTTCGCGTCCCAGAACTGGTCGTCGATGCCCTCCTTCGCGAGCGCCTCCGCGACGTACTGGCGGACGATGCCCTTGCCCTGCCAGCCGGGGCACCCCGAGCCGACGACGCCGTTTCGGTCGCGAGCCCCCGGCACGAGGTGCGACTCGATGTCGCAGAGCGCACGTGTCGCGATCTCGACCTGCTGCTCGGCGTAGAGCACGCGCGTGAAGTCCGCCGCGAAGAGGAACGCGAAGAGGAAGAACGGCACGAGAACCGCGAATTCGAGATACGCCGTCCCGCGCGCCGACCGGAGCCGCCGCGACAGGAGAGACAGGAGACGCGCCTCGCGCGCGGGGGCGGGGGAGAGGGCGAGAGAGACACGAGGGGCGAGAGCCAAAGCCCCCCTCCGCAGATTCGTGAAGATTCGTGTCAATTCGTGGATCAAGATTTTCTGCCCCTCAGTGATAGATGATCTTTCCGACGGCCTTTCCGGCCGTGGACGAAAGCGCGCCGATCGCCGTCGCGACGGGGACGAGCTTCGCCGTCGCGCCCGTGCCGAAGCCCGCGCGCCGCTGGTTCACCGCCCCCTCACCCGGCTTCTTCGAGTGCGCCACGACGTCGCCCGAAATGCACTGCGCCGCCGCGATCGCGAACATCGGCATCTTCCGCTTCCAGTCGCCGCTGAAGCCCTTCTGCCACTGGTCGAGCGGCAGCACCTCGATGTGGCCGTGATACTTGTGCGCAATCCAGACGCTGGGGCCCGGCGTCACGCCGACGCCCGTCTGGCTGCCGCGCTTGGAGACCCACGGCACGAGCGCCCACGGCTTTCCCGTGCCCAAGACCTTGTGGACGTTCTTGTAGATGCTGTAGTGCGTCGTCTGGAAGAGCTTCGACGAATCAGTCGTGCGCTTCCAGGGCGCCTTCTCGGACTCCGTTTCGGCGCGGCCAAGCGGCAGGACGACCGTGTCCGCGACGGGGAAGGAGACGCCGAGCGCGTAGAGTCCGAGTCGCCCGAACGGGCCGAGGCTCACGCTCACGTTGCCGAGCGGGTCGGCCCGGTTCCGGTACGCCAGCTGCTGTGCGCCCCACCAGCCGAACGCCGTGCTGCCGAAGACGTAGAAGTAGCCGAGAGGCTTCAGGATCCAAGGACAGATGCGCGAGGCGAGGAGACCCGACATGCCGCCCGTCAGCATGGAGATGATATGGAAGGCGTGCGCGGCAATCTTGAAGCCGATGCCGGCGAAGGGAATGTACTCCAGCGCCTCGCACCCGAGCGCGGCAATCTCGAACCCGGTGGCGATCGTCAGGAGCTTGTCCGCCATGGACAGCGCGACGTACATCTCGTCGTTGATATTCTGCACGGCGTTCATCCCGCGCGCCTGCCAGACGCAGTAGCCGAGCGCGGCGGAGTCGGCCGCGTTCTGGAGGCGCATCTTCTCCTTCGAGAGCTGCGCCGTGTTCCACGTCATCATCAGCATGCCGACGACGACGAAGAGCGCCATCGCCATCAGGACGCCGACGTGGCCTGACTCGTCGCCCAGTCGGCGGCGCAGGATGAGAAGCCTCCGCACCATCAGTCCGCCCCCCTTCCGTCATTGCGCCAGCCGTCCGTGCCGCGCGTCCACGAGTCACCGCCGTTGTCGCTGTCGCTGCCGCTGTCGCTCGTCGAGGGCGCCGGACGGTCCGGGTCGGGGCCGGGCGGCGGCAGCGGCGGATTCGGGTCATCGGGGCGCGGCGTCGGCGCCGCGCCGCCCGCCTTGCAGTTCAGGAGCTTCGCGAGCGCGACCTGAGCCGCGTAGTTCGCGTTGAACTTCGCCCAGTAGTCGTCCGCCAGCGCGGCGAAGTCCCGCGAGCCGGCGATCGGGCCTTCGCCGCCCCAGGCGTGGTTCTGGCGCAGCGTCATGCGCACCGCCTCTGGGTCATCCGCCCCGCCGGACTCAAGAATCGACTGTCCCACCGAGATGGCGAAGTCCTTGAGGTTCTGCCGACGCGCGGCGACGAGCGCGGTCAGGCGCTGCGGGAAGGCCGCGCCGAACTGGCGCAGCTCGCGCTCCGTGCGGTCGATCTCGCGGATTGCCGGGAAGACCTTTTGCTTGAGCTCCTCCAGCTTCCGCTCGATGATCTCCGCCGCCTTCTCGGGATCCTTCATGATCTCCTCGTCGGACATGCCGACGTCGATGAACGTGCCGGGGTCGGCGCCGGGATTGTCCTTCTTGCCGAAGCCCAAGGCCTCGTCCAGCTCGCGCGAGCAGTCGCGCACGAGCGTGAGGAGCCGCTCCCGCCAGGGCGGAAAGGTCTTCTGAAAGCGCTCGACCGTCGATCGCTCAAGCGACTCGCACGCGGCGAGCTGCTCGGCGCGGCAGGTGTCGATCATCGCGCGGGCGCACGACCCGAAGAAGAGGGGTGCCCGGTCGCGCATCCGGCAGTAGGCGTCGTACGGGGCGCGGCCGTCGCCCGCGTACTCGCTTTCCGAAATGTCCCAAGTGCGCTCCGGCGCAACCATGTACGTCGCCCGGACCTCCTCCGCCTGGAGGAACGGCGCGTAGGTCTCCGGAGTGGGGTTCTTGATTCGCAGATGCTCGTCGCCGTCGCCCCAGCACAGCCACTCCCGACTCCAGTAGGCATGGTTCTCCAGACGCTCCAGGGCCTCGTACTTCAACGCGGCGAACGCGCCGCCCTTCCAGAAGAGGCACGTCTCGTCGCCCCTCCCCGTGACGTTGCGGAATGAGCGAAGGTAGTCCGCCGCCGGCGGCGGGTTCTTCCAGTCCTTATGGGAACCGGTGTCCGCCGGTGCGCGGCCCATCCAGAAGACGAACCCGTCATCCGTGTAGTACTTCGACTTCTCCGCCGACCCGGAGATCCCCAGTCCGATGCCCTTGTAGGAATAGGATGAGCGCGAGTTGCTGTCGTAGGGCCCGATCTCCTCGTCGCCGAGCTGGTAGTGATAGTAGAGCGCGGCGACCTTCATGAAGCCGATGTACTTCTTCTGGATCTTGTCGACGACCTCCGGCACCTTGTTCGTGTTCCCGGGGTCGTATGCCGTCGCCCCCTCGCTCTTCAGGTTGTCGTTCGAGATGATCGGCTGCGGATAGAAGAGCGCGTGGCCGACGGCCGTCGGCACGCCGTCGAGTGACTTCGCGTCGGCGGCGGAGAGCCTCGCCGTGGAGAGGACGGGGAAGAGCCACGCGCGCTCGAACGGCCAGGCGATGCGCACGTCGATCATGCGCTGCGCCTGCCCCTGCGGCGGCCAGGGCGCGTCGCTCGTCACGAACCAGTCGTCGCACGTCGCCGTGCGGTCCAGACAGCGCGGCAGGTCGAGGCGCGTGTCGCGCGGATCGAGCGCGGACGCCCCCTTCGCGAAAGCCATGTCCTTGCGCTCCGTCACCATGATGATGTTCGGGAACTCCTTGACGCGGCCCGCCGCGTACGCGACCTGGCGCAGCAGGCGATTGCCGTCGAGGATCTGGCCCAGATAGGCGAAGAGCGGGTCGAAGAACGACGTCACCACGCCGACGAGGCTGTCGACGAGCGGCTGGAGGAACGAGTCGGCGATCCACGAAATGACCTTCTCGACCTGCTCCGCGATGACGCCCTCCAGGCCGAGGCTCTTGCCGATCAGGTCGGTGAGCGCCTTCGTGATGCCCTTTGAGAGCGTCGAGACGAACGCCTGCCGAAGCTGTTCCAGCGGCTCCAGGATGAACGTTTTGAACCAGTCGCGCGTGAACTCCGACGACGCGCCGTGCATCGAGCCCATCGCGCACGTCGACATGAGCAGCGCCGTCGCCGTCTTCATGCCGTCCGTCCGCAGGCGGTTGACCGCAAACGTGCCGTCGTACGTCCGCTGCCCGGCCTCGACGGACGCGATGCGCGCGCACGTCCAGGCCGTGTGGTTCGCCATGACCTTCGCGTCCCAGAACGCGGCGAACTCGATGAGCGTCGAGATGAGGAGAATCGCGAGCGGCATCACGATCGCGTACTCAAGGTAGACGGACGCGCGCGACGACGAGAATCGTCGCCGAATCCGATTCCAGAGCGTCCGCTCGCGAGAGATCATGGGAGAACTAGAAGAAGACCGCGTAGAGCGTCCCCGCCGCAATGGCGAGGCCGTAGGGGACCATCGGCGGACGCTTGAGGCCCTTCGAGGCCTTCGGCATGCCGAAGAGGATCTTGAAGGCATTCGCGAACGTCGTCAGGAGAATGCCGTTCCAGGCCATGATGCCGACGGCGAGCAGCCCGCCCGCGAGGCAGACGTCCGTCATCACGCGCAGGACGAGCGGATAGCCGACGATCGCGCCCGTGGCGGCCATGAGCTTCATGTCGCCGCCGCCCACGACGCCCAAAAGACAGAACGGCAGCAAGATGCCGCCGCCGATGAGAAGACCGAGAAAGGCGTTTCCGAGCCCGGGGAACCAGCCTTCGATGAACGCCGCGCCGAGCCCGAAGATCATGCCCGCGCCCGTCAGCCAGTTCGGGATGCGCCGACTCCTCACTTCGCCGTAACAGGCGAAGGCGAAGAGGATCGGCAAAAAGACGAAGACCAGTGGCATCGGGGCTAGAAGATCGGCAGCTTGATCAGGATCTCGCGGACGGTGAAGTCGCCCCCGACCGCCTCGTTGATCGCGCTGCCGGGGGAGAACGCCGCCACGGCGACGAGGACGACAAAGAGTTGGACGAGCGCGTACTCAAGGTACGCGCTCCCCCGTTCAGACGAAACTCGTCGCCAAAGGCGGCTCATGTCCGCACCCGGCCTCTTTACTTCTTGACTGGATCGACGTTCGCGTTGAGGTCGGCCTTCTGGACGGCCTGGTTGACCTGCTCGGTCTTCTCGCCCGTCGACTGGAAGAGGCTCTTCAGCTCGTCGCCGAAGAACATCGCCGCGACCGCGACCACGACGGCCACCAGGCCGGCGAGCATCGCGTACTCAATGAACGTGGCGCCCTTGTGCGCCTTCATCATCATCTTTCTCATGGATCTGTTCCTTTTTTTAGGGATTATGTTACACGCAACTTCGTGGAATCTGCCTGTGCAGAAGGCCATCACTTGCTCGGCACGACTTCGGCCGTCTTCTCGCCGAGCGACTTGAAGAGTTCGAGGATCTGCTCGCCGTAGAACTTCACGCCGACGGCACCGACGATGCCGATCAGCGCCGCCAGCAAGGCGTATTCCAGATAGGTGGCTCCCCGACGCATCTTCATCGTCTTACGCTCCTCTTTCGTATCCGTCGCGCACCCACGCAACACGGGAAATGATAGCATTTTCCAGCCCCGCGTGTCAATTGCCCGCGCCTCCGCACCCTTCTCCCGGATTTTCGAGCCGTCTCGCTGTGTTCAGTCCGAGTCCGTGCCGCCGAGGCGCACGGTTGGCGCCGCGCGGTCTTCGGAAAGCGAACGCCAGGCGTCCACGCCGCG
>ONTV01000023.1 GCA_900320855.1 uncultured Lentisphaerota bacterium | reverse complement strand
GACGAGACCGAACGGCAGTTCCCCGACCCGCAGCGGGCGGTCGGAAACGGCCTTTTTTAGGGGCTATTCAAAAAACCGGGATAAGCGTGCCGGGGACACGCCGAGGACGCTCGAAATGTCGTCCGTCGCCATCACGTACGTGTAGACGGCGAGGTAGAAGACGGAGAGGTGCTTCGCGATTAGGCGAAGGCCAGCGTCAACGCCCCGGCGAGGAAGCAGTAGGGCCCGAAAAGCCAGAACCAGCGCCCTTTCAGGGACTTCAGCAGCACGGCCAGCGAGACATAGCCGACGACGGCCGCAAGCCCCGCGCCAAGGACGCAAAGGCCCCAGCCGACTTCCGGCGCCGCCGCGCCCGCCCCGGCGGCGCCCTTGAGCGCCGCGAGAATCTCCAGAAGCGCCGCGCCCGCGATGGGCGGCGCGCTCATGAGAAACGAGAACTCGGCCGCCTTCTCGGCGTCCACGCGCGACGCGCGCGCGGCGGCCAGCGTCAGGCCCGAACGCGACACGCCGGGCAGAATCGCGACGGCCTGCGCCACGCCCATGAGCAGCGCGCGCAGGAACGAGACGCGCGCCGTGCCCTTCGGCAGGAAGCGCGTCGCGGTGAGGACGGCGCCCGTGAAGAGGAGCGCGCCGCCGACGGCCCGCGGCGACGCGAACGCCGCCTCAAACGAATCCTTGAAAAGCAGCCCCACGACGCCCGCCGGAACGGCCGAAAGGACGATCTTCAGCGCATACGACCATGCCTCGGCCCGGTTTTCCGGCGAAGAGAGGTCAAAGAGCCCCTTCGCGAGGCGCCCCACCATCTCCCGATAGAAGACGAAGACGGCGACGAGCGTGCCGACATGGAGAAAGACGTCGAGACGCATTCCGACCTCACCGAGGCCCAGCAGGGAATGTCCGAGAACCAGATGGCCCGAACTGGAAATCGGCAGGAATTCGGCGATGCCCTGCAACACGCTCAAGACGAGGACTTCAAACATGGCGCGCATTATACCACAAATGCTTGAGTTGGAGGTTGGAAGAGAAGGTGGAGGTTTTAGGTGGAGGTGGAGCGTGGATGCTCGAGTTGGAGTCTGAAGGTGGAGTAGCAAGGAGCAAGTGCGGACATTAGAGCAAATTACGGCTCGAACGTGAGGCAGCCGCCCGACACGATCTCGCGCGTCCAGAGCCAGCGCCGCGACAGGCGGCGGCCGTCCAGCGACAGCGTGCGGGGGCCCGCCGGACGCCCCGGGCGCGCGGGCGGGCAGCGGACCGTGAACGTCCGCCCGCCGCCAACGGACAGCCGCGCCTCCTCGAAGAGCGGCGTGCACACGTACCACTTCCCGTCGCCGGGGCAGACCGGGTGGATCCCAATCGCTGCGAGGACGTACCACGCGCTCATCTGCCCGACGTCCTCGTTGCCGCACAGGCCGAACGGCCCCGTGCCGTACGCCGCCCGCCGGATGCGCCCCACCCACTCGTCCACGCCGCCCGGGTCGTCCGAGAACGCCCAGAGGAACGGCAGCGTGTGGCAGACCTCGTTCGGGTGGTTGTAGGCCGCGTTCCAGCGAAAGTCGTCCGGGACTTGCGCGAAGAAGCGCCCCAGCTCCCGCGTGAACGCTGCGCGCCCGCCCATCAGCCGCACGAGGCCCTCGACGTCATGCGGAACGAACCAGCCCTGCTGCCACGGGTTCGACTCGACGCACCCCTGCCCGGACGTCTCCCGCCCCTCCCACGCCAGCCAGCCGCCGTCCGCCGTGCGCGCCCGCATCCAGCCGACCTCCCGCGACCAGCAGTTCGTGTAGGCCTGCGCGTAGCCGAAGTGGCGCGCGGCAACGTCGGCCCGCCCCATCAGCTCCGCGAGCCGCCCGCAGCACCAGTCGGCGTAGGCGTACTCCAGCGTCTCCGAGAGGGAGCCGGGCGTGTAGCCCCTGCGGCGGTCGTTGGACTCGGCCGCCAGCGTCTCCTGCGCGAGGCGGAGCGCCGTCTCCGCGTCGAACGTCCGGATGCCGCGCTCATAGGCCATCGCCATCACGGACACGAGCGGCTGGCCGACCATGCACCCGGAGTCGCAGCCGAAGATGTCCCAGCGAGGCAGGGTCCTCCGACGCCCCGACGTCACCGTCTCCATCATCGAGCTGACGAGGTCGGAGACGACGTCCGGGCGGATCAGCGCCAGGAGCGGCATCTCGCTGCGGAAGACGTCCCAGCCGGAGAAGACGGTGCGCCGCACGTGGCCGTCGCCGGAGCCGACGTCGCGCGGGTCGATCATCGCGTGGTAGAGCGCCGTCGCGAAGGCCGTCCGCGCCGCCGGCGTGCCGCCCGCGACATCGACCGCGCCCAGCGCGTCGCGCCAGGACGCCTTTGCCGCCGCGCGCATCGCGTCGAAGTCCAGCCCTTCCGGCGCTGGCGGCAACTCCTCGTTGAAGGCGAACGCGACGTGC
Source organism: uncultured Lentisphaerota bacterium (assembly GCA_900320855.1). Taxonomy (GTDB): domain Bacteria; phylum Verrucomicrobiota; class Kiritimatiellia; order RFP12; family UBA1067; genus UBA1067. The sequence continues at coordinate 21,566 of ONTV01000023.1, read as the reverse complement.
AGCGTCACGGCCTCGCCCGCCGCGACCGGGAAGCGGACGTGCACCGTGTGGTTCGTCTCGCCGCCGTCCTCCTCCACACGGTCGAGCGGCTTCGAGCAGAGCCCCCGGAAGCGGACGGTGTAGTCCACCTTCCCCTCGCCGCGCCCCCAGCCGCCGTCACGGTGGTCGCAGACGATCTCGCCCTCGAAGGAGCTCCGCCCCGTCACGCGGAACGTCTGTCGCCCGTGCGGCTTGGCGCGCGAGAGCTCGCCAATCCGCCGCGCGAGGTCGATCTTGAACGAGGCGTCGCCGGCCGTCTCGTAGGTGAAACGGACCATGCCCGCATGCGGCGCGGCCGTCAGCTCGGCAACGACGCCGGCGTCCGGGAGGCGCACGCGGTAGTACCCCGCCTCGGCGCACTCGTCCGCGTGGGAGAAGCGACTTTTGGGCAACTCCCCCGGCATGACCTGGAAGTTGCCGAACTCGCCGTACCAGCCGATGCCGCTCAGGTGGAGGAAGCTGAAGCCCTCAATCGTCTCGTGAACATAGGAGTAGCCCGAGCCGTTGTCGCCGCCCGTCACCGTGTCTGGCGACAGCTGCACGCGCCCGAACGGTGTCGCGGCGCCGGGGAACGTCTTGCCGAAGCCGTGGATGGCCTCGTCGCCGCGCAGGCCGGACTCCGGATACGCGACCGCCCCGATCATCGGGTCGACCAGCTCGACCGCAACCGCCAGAACGAAAAACCCAATCATCATTTCTCCGCCACCATCTTATTCCCTCACCTTGACCCTCGCCATCGTCTCGACCAGACGGACGACTCAGCGTCAGCGGTCGGCTTCCAACGCGCGGGCGAGCTGGTCGGGGCAGGACATCCCGTTGCGGCACTGGATTCCCTTGAGCGCCGCAATCACGTCCTCGACCTTGCGACCGACAGCCAGCCGCGCGACGCCCTACGTCTGATGCGTCTTCATTCTGCTTTCTCCTCAATCCAACCTCCGCCGAGCCTCACGCGAGGAGCTCGACCGAAAACGGCCCGTCATTCACAAGACGAACCTTCATGTCCGCCCCGAAGCGCCCCGTCCCGACGCGCGACGCGCCCAGCGTCTCGCGCAGACGAGCGACGACGCGCTCGTACAGGGGCCGCGCCAGCTCGGGACGCGCCGCCGCCGAAAATCCGGGACGCCGTCCGTGCGCCGTGTCGGCGTAGAGCGTGAATTGCGAGACGACCAGCGCCGAGCCGCCCACGTCCTGAAGCGAGAGATTCGTCTTGCCGTTCGCGTCCTCGAAGATGCGAAGCGTCACGAGGCGGTCGGCGATTTCGTCCGCCGCCGCCGCCGTGTCCGCGTGCGTCACGCCCAAAAGGACGAGCAACCCCCGTCCAATCGCCGCGACTGCCTCGCCGTCGATCGTGACGGACGCCTCCGTCACCCGCTGAATCCAGGCCTTCATGGCAATCCCCCACCCTCGCTACTTGACACAAGAGAAGCGGCGCGTCTGCGGGCCGAGGACCCGCTCCGAGCGCCCGTCCAGACGAACTTCGGCTTCCGTGCCGGCCGGCACGTCAACCGTCAGAACGACCTGGTCGCCGATACGCTCCCGCTCCCATCCGCTCGCCAAGACGCCCTGCGGCAGCTTCACCGAGGCACGCGCCCACGCGAGGTCGCGGATAGGCTGCGGATCGATCACGACCTTCCGGAAACCGTTGGCCTCGGCGCCGTCCGCCAGGCGGATGCCCGCAAGATACTGGTACGCCCAGCAGACGAACTCGCCGAACATGATGTGGTTCCGGGAGGCCCCGTTGCCCCAGTCCTCCCAAAGCGACGTGCCGCCACGCTTCAGCCAGACCGCCGGGCTGGGCGGCGTGTCCTTCGTGAGCAGCCGGAACGCGAGATCCGTCCGGCCAGCCTCCGACAGCGCGCGCGGCACCCACTTCATGCCATGGAGACCGAAGTCCAGATGTCCGTCCGCCGCCTCCACCGCCGCGACAAGCTCCCGCGCGGCCGCCGGGCGCTCGGATTCCGGCACCATGCCGAATGTCAGGGCCATTGCCTGCGTCGTCTGCCGTCCCCGCGCGTCGCCGTAGCGTCCGCCACCACGCGAATAGGCTCGGTTGAAGCCCTGCCGCGCGGCCGCCGCAAACGCCGCGTAGCGCGCCTGTTCCGACGGGCGGCCCAGCAGCTGCGCCGTCAACGCCGCCGTCTCGGCCATGTACGTGAAATAGCACGTGCCGACAATCCCCTCGTCCGGCCGCGTCCCGGCGGACACCCAGTCGCCGCGCACGCGACGGAAGACGCCGTCCTTCAACTCGGGAATCGCCACCTTTTCCAGATAGTTTGTCAGCGTCGGATACATCTCGACGAGCGGCCCCGGATCGTCGCGGTAGCGCCAGATCGTCCGTGGCAGGATGGCGATCACGGCATCCCAGTCCAGAAGTCCGGGATAGCCCCAGCCCGACGTCGGGACGATCTCGGCGATCCGGCCGTCCGCGCGCTGGGAGTCCGCGACCTGCCGCAGCCATTCCGTGTAGGCGGCCGTGTTCTCGTAGGCATACATCGCCATCTCCGCCGCAAGCGCGGCATCGGCCGTCCACCCGTTCTTCTCGCGGTGCGGGCAGTCCGTCGGAATGCCGTTGACGAAGTTCGACTTGTACGCGCGGTCGGCCGCCTGCACCAGCGCGGAAAACGTCGGATCCGAGCACGCGAACGACCCGATGTCCGCAAAATCCGTCTGAAGCACAAGCGCCTCGCACTCCGCCGCCTTCGGCGCACGGCCCAGCCCGCGCACGAAGACGTAGCGGAAGCCGCTGTAGGTGAAGCGCGGCTCGTAGACTTCTCCGGCCACGCCCTGCGTCACGTAGCGGTCGCACTGAAAGACGCCGCCCGGAAGGACATCGTGCGAGGCCGTCCAGCCGAAGTGGCAGTCGATGCGGCGGGACGGCTTGCCGTCGGTCGGCGACGCTGTCCCGTCGCGCGGATCGACGGGATCGACCGTCACGCCGTCGCGTTCGTCATAGCGGAAGGTGACGACCCGCCCCGGAACCGCGTCCGAGAAGCGCAGGCGCATGACGCCCGCCAAATCCTCGCCAAAATCGACTCGCCACCAGTCACCGACGCGATCGACGCGACGGGCGGGGACGACGCGCTTGACGACCGTCGGCGGAACCGTCTCCTCGACGAGACGGCCCTTCGGCGCGGCGACCTCCTGCGCGGGGACGAAGGTCGCCGAGAGATCGACTGCGCGGCGGTTCCGTGCGCCAATGATCTCGCCTTCGCGAATGCAGTCGTAGCCAATGGGGCTTTCGACCTGTCGCCAGGAGCCGTCCGAGACGACTGCGACGCGGCTTCCGTCCGCACACTCGACTTCCAGCCGTGCAATCAGGCGCGGCGTGTCGCGCCACGGCGCCATGTCCCAGTTCCAGGTGGCAATTGCGCGGACGTCATACCAGCCATGTCCCAAGAGGACACGCAGGGCATTCTCGCCCGCCGCGACCTGCGCCGTGACATCGTAGACCGAATAATAGACGCGCTTGTCGTAGTTCGAGGGAATCGGATCCAGGCGCTTCGTGCCGACGCGCCGTCCGTTCAACGTGGCCTCGTAGAATCCAAGGCCCGTGATGGCGAGCGTGGCTTTCCGCACGGCGCCATCCAGGCGGAAGCGCTTCTCGAAGGCCGGCGAATTCACCTCGCGGCGAAAGACCATCGACGCACCCCACGGGATTTCGCGCGGCGCACCGAGTTCCCGCGCGCCCGACCAGGCGGCATCCGTGACGATGCGGCGCCCGTCCGGCAGGAGAAGCGAGAGGAGCGCGGCGGGCGTCTCCCCCGGCGCGGCCTCAGCACGAAGGCGAATCACGTTCTCGCCAACCTTCAGCGCAGGCCCGGCATCGACGAACTTCGCGTACCGACTGTCGTGGAACGCACCGGTCGGGGCAAGGTCACGTGCCGCCTCGCCCCAACGCTTCCGTCCATTGACCTCGACAAAGAAGCGATCCCGCGCCGCGACGACGAGCTCTGCCGTCTCCGGCTTCTCCGCGAGGACGAACCGCCGCTCGAAAACCGGCGTCCCGCCCGCCTTCGCCGAAATCCACCTCGCCGCGCCGAAATCGTAGTCGGGACACGTCACGGCGTTTCCGCCAATCCACTTCGCGCCCGCAAACGGGTCCGCACCACCCCACGCGACAAGAGCCGCGAATGCCATCACGACAATCCAGACAAAAGGTCTGCCCATCCTTTACTCCCTACCCTTTCCTACTCTTTGCGACTTACGCCTTGTCCCTCAGCGCCTTTTCGGGGATTTCCTCAAGGCGCACGAGATCTCGGCCCCGGAACTCGTAGCAGATGAAGTGAACCGGCGTCCCGCCCGCGCGCGCCTCCAGCTTCCGGATGTACGCGGTCTTGTCCACGTAGTAGCGCCCCTCCAGGCGGATGCGCTTGAAGTCCTTCACGCCGTAGGGAATCTGCTCGGGTCTCAGGCTCATGACGGACAGTATAGCATATTTTCCCCAGAGAAGCGGGGCTTACGGCGCAGGCGAAGAGACGAGCCGCTCGACCTCGTCCAATCCGTTGGCGTAGCCGACGGGCAGGGCCGTGCGCATCGAGACCTTGAGTCCGTTGTCCGACGGCGGATTGTGCGAAGCCGTGACCATCACCGAACCGTCATAGTCGTCCTCGGCCGTGAAGAAGTAGACCATCGGCGTCGTGCAGAGACCAAGGTCCGTCACGTCCGCGCCCGCCTCCCGAAGCCCCGCCACCAGCGCGTCCCGCACGGCCTCCGACGTCAGGCGACCGTCTCGCCCGACGAGGATCCGGAGCGGACGCCCGGCGGCGTCCGGAGAGCGCTCGGCCAGAACCTGCACCAGCGCGCGCCCGACCTTTCGGACAGTTTCGAGGTCGAAGTCAACCCCGTAGGTTCCGCGCATGTCATATGCCTTGAAGAAGCCCATGGATGTGTTCCCCTTTCATTCAGACGGCGACGGACGATGATCGGCGCCGAGACGCGCGGCCAAGATCCGCTTCGCCAGCTCCAGCCGCGCATCCAGCCGCGCATAGACCGCCCGCCGCCGCGTGGCGAAGCGGCGGCGGAGCGACAGGCTCGCGCAGCATCCGCACGACACGGGCCAGGATCGCCTCGTCGCCGATGTTGTCGCAGCCGAGCGGGATGCCTCCCAGGAGAATCCGCATGGGTCAGCGCGTTCCGCCGTTGGCCTTCGCCAGCTTCTTGAGCTTGGGCGCGCACGCCAGCCGCTCGACGGCCGTCATGTGGTCGATGTAGAGGACGCCGTTCAGGTGGTCGATCTCGTGCTGGAGCGCGCGGGCGAGATAGCCGCGCGCCGTGATGACCTGCGGACGGTTCTCCGCATCAAGATACTGGCACGTCACCTGCGCCGCGCGCGTGAGGGAGCCGCCGACGTTCGGGAAGCTGAGGCAGCCCTCCTTGTCGCGGACGGATCCCTCCTGCGCCAGAATTTCGGGATTCCAGAGCCGGAGCGGCATCGCGATCGGTGCGTTGAAGACCTCGTCCTCCGGCTCGTCGCACCCGGCGGGCACGTCGATGACGCACATCCGCTCGGTGTGTCCGACCTGCTCGGCCGCAAGGCCGACGCCCTTGGCCCGGTGCATCGTCTCGATCATGTCGTCCGCGAGCTGCCGCAGACGGTCATCGACGAGCGCAACCGGCACGGCCTTCTCGCGCAAGACCGCCTCTCCGTACTTGTAGACTTTCAGAACCATGTTCTCCTCCCCGAAAACGCCATCAATCGCCTAGATGCGGGACGGCGTCTCGATGCCCAGCAGGTTGAGGCCCGTCCGCAGGACCTTCCCGAAGAGCGCGCAGAGACGCAGACGCGCGTCGCGCACCGCCGGCTCGCTCTTCAGAATCGGCGCGTTCTGGTAGAACGAACTGTAGAGCTGCGCCGTCTGGAAGAGGTAGTCGGCGAGGACGGACGGCTTGTAGGCCTCCGCCGCGCGCACAACCGCGCCCGGAAACTCGAGCAGCGCCAGCGCCAGCCGCTTCTCGACCGGCTCCACGACGCCAAACCCGCTGGCTGCCTCAACCTTCCCACCTTCCCACTCTCCCACCTTCCCACTCTTCTCCAACAGCGAACACACCCGCGCATACGCATACTGCAGATACGGCCCGGAGTTGCCCTCCAGCGCCAGCGCCTTGTCCCAGCTGAAGTCGATGTCGGTGATCGGGTCGTGCGAGAGGTCGGAGTACTTCACCGCGCCGATGCCGATCTGCGCGGCAAGCTCGTGCGTACCGCCGCGATCCTTCACGATCTCGTAGGCACGGCGCTCGGCCTCGGCCAGAAGCTCGTCGAGCTTGATGAGGTTGCCCTCGCGCGTCGAGATTGCCTTGCCCTGGTAGCTCATGAGCCCGAACGGCACGTGGACGAGCTGCACCTTGTCGTAGCCCATCTTGCGCGCAATCGAGAACCACTGCTTGAAGTGCAGCTGCTGGCGCGCGTCCGTCACGTAGACGATGCGCTCGGGATCGTATTCGCGCACGCGCGACTCGACGCACGCGAGGTCGCTCGTCGTGTAGTTGTAGCCGCCGTCCGACTTGCGGACGATCGCGACGCCGAGCTTCTCCGCGTCGAGGTTGACGACGAGCGCGCCCTCGGACTCGACGGCGAGCCCCATCTCCCGCAGGCGCGTGACGACGCCCGGCATCATCTCGTTGTAGAAGGATTCGCCGCGATACGTGTCGAAGCGGACGCCGAGCTTCGCGTACATGCGGTCGAACTCGCCGATCGAAATCTCGATGAAACGTTTCCAGAGCGCGAGGTTCTCCGGGTCGCCCTGCTGGAGCTTCACGAGCTCGCGCTTGCAGTCTTCCTTCCAGACGCCGTCCGCCTCCTTCGCCTTCGCCGCCGAGAGGACGTAGCACTTCTCGAGGTTCGCGACGGTGAGGTTGTCGCGCTCCTCCGGCGTCAGGCACTCGCGGTAGCCCTTGATGAGGATGCCGAACTGCGTGCCCCAGTCGCCGAGGTGGTTGTCGGCGACGACGCGATAGCCGAGCGCACGGAAGATGCGGTCGATCGCGCAGCCGATCACCGTCGAGCGGATGTGCCCGATGTGCATCTGCTTCGCCGCGTTCGGCGAGGAATAGTCGATGACGACCGTCTTCCCCGCGCCCGTCTGCGGAATGCCGCAGGCCGCCTGCGCGTCGAGCGCCGCGAGCCGGGCGTTGAGCCAGTCCGGCGCGACCGTGAGGTTCAGGAAGCCGGGGCCCGCGACCTCGACCTTCGCGAACGTCGGCTCGCCCGCCAGCGCGGCGGCGACCTTCGCGCCGATCTCGCGCGGATTCGCGTGCAGCTTCTTCGCGACCTTCAGCGCGTCGTTGCACTGGTAGTCGCCGAACCGGGGATCGGTTGCGGGCAGAACGCGGACAAAGGAGAAGTCCTCTCCCGGAAAGGCCTTCTCGAAGGCCGACTTGACGATTTCGCTGAGATCCATTTCACTCCATACTAACAGAAATTCCTCGTATTATACCATATGGCGGGGGCTCTCCCCGCCCGCGCGCTCGAATTCGCGGAAGCGCGCGGCATAGGCGGCCGTCGCCTTCTCAAGCGCGGACTCGGAATCGACGCCCTGCGCCGCGAAGGTCTTCACGACCCGCAGCAGGAACTCGCCGGGGTCGCCTTCGACCGCGACGGGCTTCAGGTCTTCCTCATAGCCCATGCGACGGGCCTTCTCCATCGTGCGCCGCGCCTTGAGAAGCGCGGGAAGCGTCGCCGGCACGCCGTCCAGCGCCGAGTGCCGCGCCTCCTTCCGGTGTTCCTGCTGCTTGATCCGCTCCCAGTTTCGGAGGACGGTCGCCGGATCGTCGGCCTTCACGTCACCGAAGACGTGGGGATGGCGATGGACAAGCTTGTCGGCGATGGCATTGGCGACGTCGTCGAACGTGAAGTCCCCCGTCTGCTCGGCCATGACCGACTGGAACATGACCTGAAGAAGGACGTCGCCCAGTTCCTCAATGTGGTTCGCCTTGTCCTCCGGCCGGTCCATCGCCGCAAGAAGCTCATATGTCTCCTCCAGCACGCAGGGCTTGAGCGTCTCCAGCGTCTGGACGCGATCCCACGGGCACCCCTTCTCGGGGTCGCGGAGGCGCGTCATGATCTCGTGCAGTCGTTCGATTCCGTTCATGCGTGAAATTATACCAAATCCCGCGATCAGAAGCGCAGCTCGACCTGCCGGCGGACAAAGCACGCCGGACGGCTGGTCTCGAAGTCGTCACCGGGATTGAAGAACTCGGCAAGGACGTGTCCGACGACCTCCACCGTATCAAAGGCGACGTCGCCCCAGGCCGAGACGGCCAAGAGGGCGACGACCATGCCGATGATCCGTCGGATGGATTGCCTTAGGCGAGATCCTTCATCGTGACGACCTTCGGATCGATGCCGGGGTTCGTCATCGGCTTCAGCGCCTTCGCGTCGAACGCATAGCCGTCCGGCCCAAGCGGCCAGACGACCGGGGCCGTGTTGAGGACGGTCGCCTTGAAGCCCTGGATCGTCGCGCCCATGTTGCCGGTGTGCGAGGAGTTGCAGCCCTCGTTCTCGATCACGAACGGATTCGCATAGCCCTTCGCCATCAGGTTCTCGAGGAACTTCGTCCAGTCGCACGAGTCGTTGCCGCCGAAGCCGGGGAGGCGCGGCTCGTAGCTCAGGCGGTCCCACTCGCTGCCGGGAAGCGGCACGCCCGCCTTCTTCGCGAGCGCGGCGTCCACGGACTGCTGCGGATAGAGGCGGCCCCAGTGGACGGCCTCCGCGTCGTTGACGAAGTTGCGCGTGCCCTTGATGTGGACGCGGCGGAGCTTCCGGAAGTCCATCGCGTTGATGACGTCCGTCGGGTCGATGTGCTGCCAGACGTCGTGCGAGGGGTCGTACGTCTCCTGCAGCGCGCTGTCGTCGTCGAGAATCGCGTACATGAGCTTGCGCGCCGCGAGGCAGCCGGGCAGGTTGTTGTAGGCGTCCGGCGCGGTGACGGGCTGCCAGCCCTCCATCGGGCAGTTCTCGACGCAGACTGTCACGCCGAGCGACTTCGCGTAGTTGAGGATCGGCTGGAAGACCCTCTTGAACTTCAGGAGGTTCTTCTCGAAGCCGCCGTCCTGGCGGCCGAGCACGTGATCGTAGCCGACGAACGTGCCGCAGACGACGTCATTCGCGTCGCCGCCGAGCATCGCCGCGATGCGGATGAGCTTGAGGACGTGGTTCTGGTTCACGACCTGGAGCTCCGGCTTTCCGCCGATGAGGTTGTCGTAGGCGCCGACGGAGATGCGGAGGTTCTCGCGGTTGCAGATGTCGATCACCTGCCGCGCGCGTTCCGGCGTGAAGTGGTCGTAGTCGAGATGCGTCGCGATGTGGTCCTGGCGGTCCGTGTCGCGGCGGAAGACGCAGAGCTCGAGCCCCTGCGCGCCGATGGCCTTCGCGCGCTTGACGACCGACTCGAAGTCGGGGTCCTTCGCGAACGCGCTCGTCATGAGCCAGATCGGATTGTTGTTCGGCTTCGGCTTCGCGGCGTGCGCCAGCGCGTCGCGCGCGGCGAGTCCGCCGAGGGCGGCCACGGCCGCCGCGCCCTTGAAGAAGTCCCTTCTCGATGTCGGTGTCATGTCAGTGTTCCTTTCGTTCTCGTTTCGTTAAAGCTTCAAACGGCGGCAATTATACCATCCTGCATGGCCTCCTGCCAAGGGGGCTGCGAGCGAAAATGACGGCGGGGGAAGCAAGGTGGAGGACTGAGGTGGAGGTGGAGAACCGCGCGTTGGGGAGGTCAGCGCCCCGTCTGGCACGTGGCGATGCGATTGCCCGGCAGGAAGCGCACGAAGCCCTTGAGCCGCAGCTGGAGCGCGAGGGAACTGACGCGCGCGACGGGAAGCTTCGTCCTGCGCACGAGCTCGTCGATCGAGACGCCGACCTCGTCGACGTGCAGCATGACGAGCGCCTCCTCGACGGAGTACGGCGGCTGTTCGGGATCCGCCGCCGGCGCGTCCGCGCCCTTCTTCGCCGCGCGCGACGGAAGAAGTTCGCTCATCGCCTCCAGGACATCGTCCGCATGCCGCACGAGAACCGCGCCGTCGCGGATGAGCTGCAGGCAGCCGGCGGACATCCGGCTGTCGACGCGCGCCGGGACGGCCATGACCGTGCGGCCGAGGTCGGCGGCGATGGCCGTCGTGATGAGCGTCCCCGAACGGGCGGGCGCCTCGACGGCGACGACGCCGCGCGCGAGCGCCGCGACGACGTGGTTGCGGATCGGGAACGTCTCGCGGTCTGGCGGACGCCCAAACGGAAATTCACTCACGACGGCGCCGCCCTTCTGCACGATCTCGCGCGCAAGCTCGCGGTTCGCCTCCGGATAGAAGCGGTCGAGGCCCGAACCGATCACGCCGACCGTCACGCCCCCGGCCGCCAGCGCGCCACGATGCGCCTCCGCGTCAATGCCGAGCGCCAGCCCCGAAACGATCGACCACCCCGCCTTCGCGAGGTCGAACGCCAGGCGGTTCGCGAGATCCTTGCCGTATGACGTCGCCCGGCGCGTGCCGATGAGCGCAAGCCCGGACTTCGCAAGGGCCTTCACGTCGCCCTTCACGTAAAGCGCGAGCGGACGCCCCGGCGCGGCGCGCAACTGCGGCGGATAGTCGGCGTCCGCCGGCGTGACGACCGCGACGCCGAACCGCTTCGCCTGGGCCAGCTCGTCCGCCCAATCGACGGAACCACCCGTGCGCGAAACCTTCTTCGTCTCCGGATACGCGGCCCAGGCCGCCGCGACGGAACCCGCCTGCTGCGCGAGTTCCTCGACGGTCGCGAACCCGACATGCTCCGTCAGGTTGAAGGCAATGTAGGCCTCGCGGTCAGTCATGGGAGAAATGGCAGCCCCAAGGAGAGTCGAACTCCTCTACCAAGCATGAAAAGCTCGTGTCCTAGCCGATAGACGATGGGGCCAAAAATCAACAGGTGTGTAGTATACCATATTCCGCGCGCGCCGCGCAAGTGCGGCGCGCGCCCGGCGTTCAGCCCTGCTGCTTCTGCTTCAGGGCCTGGCTCACCGCGAGCATGCGCTCGGAGAGATCCTGGAAGCCGACGTCGCTCGAATAGACGTCCTTGTAGTACTGGTACGCCTTCTCAAGGTCACCCGCCGACTCGGCGCAGAGGCCGAGCTGGTAGACGACGTTCTTCTTGAGCTCGTCCATCGTCGGTATCGCGTCGCGCGCCGTCTCGAGCTGCATGACGCCCATGTCGGCCTGCCCCTGCGCGAGGAAGCACATCGCGAGGTAGTAGAGCGCCCAGAGGCGGTCCTTCGGCGACTTCTGCGCGAGCTGCAGGTGCGTGAGGGCCTCGTCGTAGTAGCCGTAGGTGTAGTACTGCTTGCCGAGCTCGAAGCGGAGGTGCAGGTCGTTCGGGTAGCGCTCGACGCGCTGGGCGAGGTCGTCGAAGACGAACTGGTTCTTCTCGCCCTCCAGGTTGACGGCCTCCTCCTCGCGCCCTTCCGCGCGCAGGGCCTCGATCTGCTGGTCGTAGTACTGAACCTTCGTCTGCGAGAGCATGCGGTCCAGCTCCGGGTCCATCGTGCCGGACGCCGCGATCGCCTGCTGCAGGACGTCGATCGCCTCGTAGTAGCGCTTGCCCTGAATGTAGATGCGCGCGAGCGCGCGGCGGGCGTTCATGTTCTTCGGCTCCGCCTCGATCTGCTTGAGCTTCTCCTGGATGAGGGCCTCCGCGTCGTCGCCCGTGACGACCGCCTTGTTCGCGGCGTCGAGCTTCGCGGCCTGCTCCTTGTTCGCGATCAGGTTCTGGAAGCCGCCCTTCTTGCCGACGGACTGCTCCCAGCCCGCGTTCATCGTCGCCCGCGCCTCGGTGTTCTTGAGGAGCTGCAGGATGCGCTGGTCGCCCGGCTTGAGCGCGGCGAGCTTCTGGTAGGCGTCGCGCGCCTTGTCCCAGCGGTTCGCCATCGTGTAGTACGTCGCCACGCGCTCGAGGAGCGCCGGGTCCTTGTTCGAGCACTCGTAGGCCGCCTCGACCGAAATCGCCGCGTGGTCGGCCTTGCCGGCCGCCTCGGCCGCCTTCACGGCCGCCTCGATGTTGTCCGCGTCCAGCGGATTCTGCGAGAGGAGCTTCTCCGCCTCGGCCATCGCCTCGGCCGCCTTCCCCTTCTTGACGAGCGCGGCGATCTTCTGCCGCGCCATCATGTAGCCGAGCTTCGCGCCGAAGCCGGCCTTGCCGTTCTTGCGGAAGTTCGCGATCTGCGCCGCACGCAGGAGCTTGCGCGTCTCCAAGACGTCCGGCGCCGCCGCGACCGCCTCCATCAGCATGTCCACCGCGAGCTCGTAGCGGCCCGTCTCCAGGGCCTGCCGCCCGCGGTTCGTGAAGTTCTGCGCCTTCTGGGCCAAGTCAACCGCCATCACGAAACCTCCAGTCGCGCGTCGTCCAGCTTGCCGAGCACATTGCCGGCCTTGTACGTCTTCAGCATGAAATGCGTCGCCGTCGAGAGGACGCCGTCGATCGTCGACAGGTCCTGCGCGACGAACTGCGCGACGTCCTGCAGGCTTTCGCCCTTCACGAACACGAGGAGGTCGTAGGCCCCGCTCATGAGGAAGCACGCCTCGACCTGCTCGAACTTCGAGACGCGCTCGGCCAGCTTGCCGAACCCGCAGTCGCGCTGCGGCGTGATCTTCAGCTCGATCACGGCATGAACTTCATTCGTCTTCATGTTCAGTTCTCCCATTTGAGATTGAGGACGTCATCCACGACCTGCCGCGCGAGGTCTTCGGCCATCCGCCCGGCGGCGTCGCGCTGCGCCGTCGTCAGGTCCTGCCCGACGGCGAACGAAGCCCGCGCCGTGTAGCAGCGATTGTCGACCAGGACCTTGCCCAGGCGCTTGTCGATGACGGAAACCGCAAATTCGCCCACCAGCTCGTAGCTGGAGATCCGCAGTCCGGAACGGCGGTCGTACGCGACCGAGTCGCCGCCGGCGGACAGCACCGTCCCCTGAATCTCCAACGCGGCCTCGCCCGTCGGGCGGATCTTGAACGTGCCCTCGCGCTGGAACTCGCGCAGGACCTGCCGCGCCGCGACGGCCCCGGCCTCCTGCAGCTCGGAGTCGTTGCGGAACGTCGGCACGGCGACCGTGCGCATCGCGGCGGGCACGGCGGGCCGCCAGCAGTAGTTTGCCCCACAGCCGCAGACGAGGCCGACGAGGGCGACAGCCGCCCCCAGACGCAAAGCGATCTTCATTGTTCGGAACCTTTCTTCAATTCGTCGAGCCGCGCGCGGACGGCAGCGGCGCGCGGACTGTCGGGATGCTGCGAGAGGAACTTCTCGTAGGCGTTGATCGCGCTGCGCTTCGTGCGCGTCTTCGAGTCGTAGAACGCCGCGCTGCGGTACGCCTCCTCCGCCAGCAGGGTCTCGACGCGCGCACGCATCGCCTCCAGCGCGTCGCGGTCGGCCTCCCGGCATGACGCGAGCGCCATTGTGAGGAAGCCGAGCGTGTCGCGCGCGCGCGACCGGTTGTAGGCATGGTCGTCCAGAAGAACCATCCGCGCCTCGGCCTCGTGCCGCAGCGCGATCTTGGCCTCCTCGGCGTCGGGGTAGAGGTTGCGCAGGTTCTCGTAGACCTGGACGGCCTTGCCGTACTCGCCCGCCTTCTCGCGGAGCGCGCCGATCTCGAGCATCGCCTCCGCCACCCACTTCGCGCCCGGCGCGTGCAGGACGCATGCCTCGTAGGCGCGGCGGACGTCCACGACGTTCTCGAAGTGGACGAACATCACCTCCTTGCCCTCGGCCTTCATCTGCCGCGCGACGGCATAGAGCTTGTCGGCAATCGCGTCGTAGTCGATCTGGAGCGAGTAGAAGTCGAGGAGATAGCGGAATTCCGCGAACGCGTCCTCCGTCTGTCCGAGGCGCGAGAGGCAGAGCTCGGCAAGGGCCTGCTGGGCCTTCGCGGCCTCCGCCGCCGTCGGCCACTCGCGCACGAGCGCGTCCAGCTGGCGGCGCGCCTTCCCGTAGTCGCCCGCGCGAATCAGCTCGACGCAGTGGGCGAGCTGGCTCTTCGCGTCCGCCCGGTCCGGCCCGAAGATGAAGGCGAACCAGCGCGGCGACTTGCGGGAGGGACTGACGATCTCCTTCTCGTTGTCGAAGCCGGGATAGGCGTCTGTCGCATAGCGCACGCCCGTCTGCGGGCCCATGCCGGCGCCCGGCGTCGGAAGGTCTTGCGCCGCGACCGGACGGGCTAGGAGAAGCGCGGACAGCGCCGCGAGAGAAACTGATAGAAGCGTTTTGTTCACGCGCCACATTATATCATAATCCTCCATGTCCCGTCTCCCACACAGACAACCGTCGCCTAGAGTCCGGCGAAGGGATTGCAGCTGAAGCCGGACGCCCCGGCCGGCGCGAACGACGAGCGCGGCGCGTTCCGCCGCGATCCGCCGGCGCGCGCACCGGCCGTCGCGGAGCCCGCGCCCCCGACCGTCGGCCGCGTCTTCGCCGAAAGCGAGATGCGGCCGCGCGCACGGTCGACGCCGATCACCGTGACCTGCAGGCGGTCGCCCGCCTTCACGACGCTCGCCGGATCCGAGACGTAGCTGTCGGACAGCTCCGAGAGATGGACGAGCCCGTCCTGGTGGACGCCGATGTCGACGAACGCGCCGAAGGCCGTCACGTTCGTGACGACGCCCTCTAGTTTCATCCCCTCCCGCACGTCCTCGATCTTCGTGACGTCCTCGCGGAACTTCGGCGGCTCGAACGTCTGACGCGGGTCGCGCCCCGGCTTGACGAGCTCGGCGACGATGTCCTTCAGCGTCGGCTCGCCGACGTCGTTCGTGATGTACTTGCGGATGTCAATCTTCTTCGCCGCGAGCGAGTTGCCGACGAGGTCGCCGACGCCCAGGCCGACGTCCGCCGCCATGCGCTCGACGAGCGCGTAGCGCTCCGGGTGGACGGCCGAGGCGTCCAGCGGATTCTGCGCGCCGCGAATGCGGAGGAAGCCCGCGCACTGCTCGAACGCCTTCGGCCCGAGGCCCTTCACCTTCTTGAGGTCGTCGCGCGAGGCGAAGCGCCCGTTCGCGTCGCGCCACGCGACGATGGCCTTCGCGAGCGCCGCCGAAAGCCCCGAGACGCGCTCGAGGAGGGGCGCGGACGCCGTATTGAGCTCGACGCCGACGCCGTTCACGCACGAGACGACGACCTCGTCGAGCTTCGCGCCGAGGAGCGTCTGCTGCACGTCATGCTGGTACTGTCCGACGCCAATGGCCTTCGGGTCGATCTTCACGAGCTCGGCGAGCGGGTCCTGCAGGCGGCGGCCGATGGAGATCGCGCCGCGCACGGTGAGGTCGAGGTCGGGGAACTCCTGGCGCGCGATTTCGCTCGCCGAGTAGACGGACGCGCCCGCCTCGGAGACGGAGACGACGATCGGCGTCGGAATCTCCGGATGCTGGGCCTTGAGGGTCTTGAGCGTCTCGCGCACGAACGCCTCGGTCTCGCGCCCCGCCGTGCCGTTGCCGACGGCGACGGCCTCGACGTGGTACTTCGCGACGATGAGCGCGACGGCCTTCGCGGCCTCCAGCTTCTTCTGCTGCGGGAAGATGACGGTCTTGCCGAGGTACTTGCCCGTCGCGTCGATCATCGCGACCTTGCAGCCCGTGCGGATGCCGGGGTCGATCGCGAGGACGGCCTTGCCGCCGAGCGGCGCGGCGAGAAGCAGGTGCCGCAGGTTCTCCGCGAAGACCTCCACGGCCGCGCGGTCGGCCTCGGCCTTCTTCTCGACCGTGACGTCGATTTCGCAGCTCGGCGCGAGCAGGCGCTTGTAGGCGTCTTCCGCCGCGAGGCGAATCTGCCGCCCGCAGGCGTCGGGGGTCGCGCGCGGCCGCGCGCGCGTCTCCTCGACGATCTCCAGCATGCGTTCGACGACCGGCTCGCGGTCGAGCTCCAGCTTCACCCACAGCACCTTTTCGGCCTGCCCGCGCCGAATCGCGAGATAGCGGTGCGAGGGAATCGTCGCAATCGGCTCGGAAAACTCGTAGTACTGCTCGAACTTCGTCGGCTCCGTCGGCTTGGGGCTGACGACTTCGCTTTTCACGACCGACTTCGTCGCGAACGCCTGGCGCACCGCACCGCGCACGTCGGCGATGTCGGCGATGCGCTCGGCGAGGATGTCGCGCGCGAACTGCAGGTCTTCGTCCGTCGGGGCGCCCCCCTCTTCCGCCGCTCCGCCATCTCCCTCCGTCCCACCTTTCCACCCTTCCACTCTTCCCCCGTCCCACGCGCCGTCCCAGATCGCATCGGCAAGCGGCTCGTAGCCCTTCTCCTTCGCGACCTGCGCGCGTGTGCGGCGCTTCGGCTTGTAGGGCTGGTAGAGGTCTTCGAGCGTGCTCTTCTGCCAGCACGCGGCGATCTTCTGGCGCAGGTCGTCCGTGAGCTTGCCCTGCTCGTCAATCGACTTCAGGATCGTGTCCTTGCGCTCCAGGAGCTCGGTGAAGTAGGCGAGGCGCTCCTGGATCTTGCCGATCTGGACCTCGTCGAGGTTGCCGTGCGCCTCCTTGCGGTAGCGCGCGATGAACGGCACGGTGCTGCCTTCGCCCAGGAGCTTCGCGACGGCGCCGACGGATTCGGGCCGGATCGCCAGCTCCACGGCGATCTTCGAAATGACAATCGGGTTTTCCATACGGGGCGAGACCCTGATTCCTGATTTTCAGGGCGGCCGGACGCCCCCTGCGGACATGCCGCCGTTTTTGGTATAATTCGCGGACATTCCATTCGATTGAACACACCAACACCTCATCGAAGGGCTCGAGACATGACATCCGAAGGAGAAGGCGAAAACAAGGCCGCCAACGACGCGGCAAAAACGACGACGGCGCACGGCATGGGGCTCGTCTACGGCATCGAGGACAAGCCGCCGTTCATGGCCGCGCTCCTCGCGGCCCTCCAGCACCTGCTCGCGATCTTCGTCGCGATCATCACGCCGCCGCTCCTCATCGCCGGCGGGCTCCACATCGAGGACCCGAAGATCAAGGGCTTCCTCGTCTCGATGGCGCTCTGCGCCTCCGGCGTCTGCACGTTCATCCAGTGCCGCCGCTTCGGCCCGATCGGCTCGCAGCTTCTCTGCGTGCAGGGGACGAGCTTCCAGTTCATCGGGCCCCTGATCGGCGTCGGCCTGGTGGCGCAGTCGGCGGCCATCGGCGCGGGCGACACGGCGGCGGCCGTCACCTACGGGCTTCCGCTCATCTTCGGCTGCTGCATCTGCGCGGCCCCGGCGGAGATGGTCGCGGCGTTCCTCTTCAAGCGCCTGCGCACGATCATCACGCCGCTCGTCTCCGGCATCGTCGTCACGCTGATCGGTCTCGGCCTCATCAAGGTCGGCGTCATCGCCTGCGGCGGCGGGTTCGGCTCGATGGCCCCGGACGCGAAGTTCCCGTTCGCGGGCTGGCAGAACCTCACCGTCTCCGGCGCGGTGCTGCTCACGATCGTCGCGTTCAACTGCTCGTCGAACCGCTTCCTGCGCATGGGCTCGGTCATCTTCGGCCTCGTCGTCGGCTACCTGATCGCGTTCTTCGGCTTCCACATGGTGACGTTCGAGACCGGCTCGCTTCTCTCGTTCAACGTCCCCGTGCCGTTCAAGTGGGGCGTCGCGTTCGACCCGGCGTCCATCTTCGGCCTCGCCGTCGTCTATCTCGTCACCTCCATCGAGGCGTCGGGCGACATCACGGCGAACTCGATGATCTCGGGCCTGTCGATCACGGACGAAAGCTACCACAGGCGCATTCGCGGCGGCGTCCTCGCGGACGGCCTCAACTCGGCGGTCGCCGGCGTCTTCAACTCCTTCCCGAACTCGATCTTCGCGCAGAACAACGGGCTCATCCAGCTCACGGGCGTCGCCTCGCGCCACGTCGGCTACATCATCGCGGCGATGCTCGTCCTGCTCGGCCTCTTCCCGATCGTCGGCATGCTCTTCTCGACCATGCCCGACCCGGTGCTCGGCGGCGCGACGCTCCTCATGTTCGGCATGGTCGCGGCGGCGGGCGTGCGCATCATCGCGACGCAGCGGATCGGCCGCAAGGAGACGCTCGTCCTCGCGATGGCCTTCGGCGCCGGGCTCGGCGTCGAGCTCTGCCCCGACATCCTCAGGCACGCGCCGGCGGCCGTCAAGGGCATCTTCTCGTCCGGCCTCGTCACGGGCGGCCTCGTGGCGATTCTCGCGAACGCGGCCATCCGCATCAAGGAGTGAGGCGCCATGGAGCTTCTCAAGCAGCGCATCCTGAAGGACGGCAAGTCGCTCCCCGGCGGCATCCTCAAGGTCGACAACTTCATCAACCACCAGCTGGACTCGGTGCTCATGTACCAGTGCGCCGAGGAGTTCGTGCGCCTCTTCGCCGCGCAGGGCGTCACGAAGATCCTGACGGTCGAGGCGAGCGGCATCGCCCCGGCCGTCCTCGCGGGCTACCTCGCGAAGGTGCCCGTCGTCTTCGCGAAGAAGGCGACGCCCAAGACGATGGACCGCCACTATGTCGCGAAGGTCCACTCGTTCACGAAGGACCGCGACTACGACATCCTCGTCTCGAAGGAGTACCTCAAGGCCGGCGACCGGATCCTCTTCATCGACGACTTCCTCGCCTGCGGCAACGCCGCGCTCGGCATGGCCGACCTCTGCGCGCAGGCGGGCGCCACGCTCATCGGCATGGGCTTCCTCGTCGAGAAGGCGTTCCAGGGCGGGCGCGACAAGATCGCCGCGCGCCTCCCCGGCGTCCCCGTCGAGTCGCTCGCGATCGTCACTGCGCTTGGCGACGGCAAGATCGAGCTCGCGTGAAGAAGACCGTCCTCTTTGACCTCGACGGCACGCTGACCGACTCGGCGCCGGGCATCCTCAATTCCGTCCGCTTCGCCCTGCGGAAGGCGCGCGCGCCGATTCCGGACGCGGCGACGCTCAACCGGTTCATCGGCCCGCCGCTTCTCGACTCCTTCGAACGCTTCTGCGGCTTCGACCGCGCGGCGGCCGAGCAGGCCCTTCGGGACTACCGCGCCTACTTCACGGCGGGCGGCATGTTCGAGAACCGCGTCTACGACGGCATCGTCACGATGCTTGAGCGGCTGCACGATGCCGGACTCGCCTGCGTCGTCGCGACGTCCAAGCCCGAACGCTTCGCGCGGCAGATCCTCGACCACTTCGACCTCACGCGGCACTTCGCCGCGATCCACGGCGCCACGCTGGACGAGCGCCGCAACACGAAGGGCGCCGTCATCGCCTGGGCGCTCGCGCATTCGGGTGACGTCGGCGACGCCGTCATGGTCGGCGACCGCATCCACGACGTCGAGGGCGCGCGGCAGAACGGCCTGCCCGTCGTCGGCGTCCTCTGGGGCTACGGTGACGCGCAGGAACTCGCGGGCGCCACGCGCCTCGTCGCCGCCCCCGGCGAGCTGAGCCCGTCCGCGCTGCAGGCGATCCTCACCTGAGCCTAGCGGCTCAGGATCTCCTCGCGCACGTTCTTCGGCGCGAGCTCGAACTGGTCTGTCTCCATCGAATACGACGCGCGGCCCTTCGTGAGCGAGCGGATCGCCGTCGCGTAGCCGAACATCTGCGCGAGCGGCACGCGCGCGTGGACGACCTGCAGGTCGCCGCGCATGTCCATGTCGAGGACGGCGCCGCGCCGGCTGTTGAGGTCGCCCAGGATCTCGCCCACCGATTCCGGCGGCGTCGTGATCTCCAGCTTCATGATCGGCTCCAGGAACTCCGGCGCGGCCGCCTCCGCCGCCTCGCGGAAACCCATCATCGCCGCCGAACGGAACGCGACCTCGTCCGACACCTCCGGATC
The DNA here is from genome assembly GCA_900320855.1 of uncultured Lentisphaerota bacterium. Lineage (GTDB taxonomy): Bacteria > Verrucomicrobiota > Kiritimatiellia > RFP12 > UBA1067 > UBA1067. The sequence continues at coordinate 1,793 of ONTV01000023.1, read as the reverse complement.
GACGAGCGTCGCCGAGAGGCACGTCACCGCGAGGTCCGTCATCGGATAGCGCGCGAGGACGCCCGTCGCGACGCCGTCCGCCAAGCCCTGGCGAACGCACTCCTGCAGGTGCTTGTCGAGGACGAGGTTCACGAAGTCGCGCGCGAGCTCGACCTTCACGCCCTGTCCGCGCTCTAGCGGACGAATCTCGATCTTCAGCCCCACGGCATGGCGCTTGCCGCCAAGCTCGCGGTCGAACGTGAAGTCCCTGAGCGCCGGCTGCGTGACCGTCTCGCAGTAGCTGACCATCGGCTTGCCGACGTTCGCCGCGCACTTGAACTCGCGCTTGAGCCGGTCGACGAGAATCTCGAGATGCAGCTCGCCCATGCCGGAGAGGATCGTCTGGCCCGTCTCCTCGTCTTCGCGGAACTGGCACGTCGGATCCTCGGCCGCGAGGGCCTGCATCGAGGCGACGAGCTTGTCCTTGTCGGCGCTCGACTTCGGCTCAATCGCGAGGAACATGACGGGCTGCGGCGCGGTGATGCGCTCCAGGTAGCACGGCTTCATCTCCGCGCAGAGCGTGTCGCCCGTCGTCACCTCCTTGAGGCCGATGACGGCGCCAATGTCGCCCGCGTGCAGCTCCTCGACCTCGATCTGGTCGTCGGCGAAGAGGCGCACGATCTTCATGATGCGCTCGCGCTTCTTCGTGCGCGGGTTGAAGGCGTTCGCGCCCTTCTTGAGGACGCCGCCGTAGACGCGCACGAAGAAGAGCTTGCCGACGTAGGGGTCGGTCGCGATCTTGAAGACGAGCGACGTGAGCAGCTCCGAATCGTTCTGCTGGCGCGTCACGGGCGCGCCGCTCTTGAGGTCCGTCGCCGGCACGGGCGGACGGTCGTTCGGCGACGGCAGGAAGTCGCAGACCGCGTCGAGCAGCGGCTGGACGCCCTTGTCGCGGAGGGACGTGCCGCAGAGGACGGGCACGAAGCGCCCGGCGACGACGAGCCGACGGATCGCGGGCACGAGCTCCGCCTCCGTGAGGTCGCCCTTTTCGAGGAACGCCTCCATGACGCCCTCGTCCAGGTCGGCGACCTTCTCGACGAGCTCCGCGCGCGCGAGCTCCGCGTCGTCCTTCATCTCGACCGGCACGTCGCCGACCGTGAACGTCTTGCCCTCGGTCGCCTCGTCGTAGACGATGCCCTTCATCCGGATGAGATCGACGACGCCCTTGAAGCCGTCCTCGCGGCCGATCGGCAGCTCGACCGGACAGGCGACCGCCTTCAGCTTCGTGCGCATCTCCTCGACGACGCGCAGGAAGTCCGCGCCCATGCGGTCCATCTTGTTCACGAACGCGAGGCGCGGCACGCCGTAGCGGTCGGCCTGGCGCCAGACCGTCTCGCTCTGCGGCTGGACGCCGCCGACCGCGCAGAAGACGCACACCGCGCCGTCGAGGACGCGCAGGGAGCGCTCGACCTCCATGGTGAAGTCGACGTGGCCGGGCGTGTCGATGATGTTGATCGAGCAGCCTTTCCACGCGCAGGAGATCGCGGCGGACTGGATCGTGATGCCGCGCTCCTTCTCCTGGATCATGAAGTCCGTCGTCGTGTTGCCGTCGTGGACGTCGCCGTGCTTGTGGATCTTGCCCGTGTAGAAGAGGATGCGTTCGGTCGTCGTCGTCTTGCCCGCGTCGATGTGGGCGACGATGCCGATGTTGCGGATGGTGGAGAGGTCTGCGCTCATGTCTGCTTTCGGAAAGAACTTGAATGAGCGGTATTATACCAAAACGGAGCGCCGCCCGGCCGCCGTACAAGAAAAAG
>ONTV01000029.1 GCA_900320855.1 uncultured Lentisphaerota bacterium | reverse complement strand
GGTCTGGAGTGAAAGTCTCCAATGGGCCAGTTAGGAGGAACCAAATAGCCGAGGACAAGTTTTCGCCCGCGAGGGCGCGGATGAAGGAAGTCTGAGGCGAAGTTCGGAGGATACGCACAGAAAGCGGATACAAGGCCTACTTGCGGGCAAGTCTGCAACACAAGACGAAGCCCCAAACCTAACCGTAGCAAGGTGGTAAATCCGCATCCCGCCGGACGAAAGAAGTGTGTCTTATTCCTGGAGATCTCCCCGTCTGCCCGAAAGGGCCAAGGCCGTCGGCAACGGCGGAATGAGGACGCGGAGAAGTCAGCAGAAGCCATAGTAGCGGACCTCGGCCGCGAAGGGCGGAATCAACCAACAGCCACGGGGAACGAAATCGCATGGGCAAGAAGAGGAAGAAAAGAGACGCGGAAGGGCAAATGACCTTTGACCTCCGCGGCAACTTGTCGGCGGAAGGCGGCGAAGTGAAAGGCCGAGATACGCTTGGACAGGGTTCTCAAACGCCCGTGAAGAGGAAACACGAACCCGTGCGCAGGGAAGACCTCATGGGGAAGATCGCCGATCTCGGCAACCTCGCGAGGGCGTGGAGGCGCGTCAAGGCCAACAAGGGGTCGGGCGGCATCGACGGCGAGACCGTCGCGAAGTTCGACGAAAAGGCATGGGCGCACCTCAACGAGATACGAAGTGGACTGCTGGACGGAGACTTCAAGCCCATGGCGGTGCGAGGGGTCGAGATCCCGAAGCCGAACGGCGGGAAGAGGCAGTTGGGAATACCCACGGTCAAGGATCGGGTCGTGCAGCAGGCGGTGGCGCAAGCCCTCACGCCGAGGTACGAGCGGGTGTTCTCGGAGTCAAGTCACGGATTCCGACCGAATCGAAGCGCACACGACGCCCTCAGACGAGGAAGCGCGTATGTGGCCGAAGGCTACTCGACGGTGGTCGATCTCGACCTCGAGAAGTTCTTCGACAAGGTGAACCACGACAGACTCATGGCAAGGCTCGCAAGGGACATCGGGGACAGTCGCGTCCTGCGGCTCGTTCTCTCGTTCCTCAAGGCGGGGCTGATGAAAGACGGGGTCTGCCAAAGCCGCGAGGAGGGTACGCCGCAGGGCGGCCCGCTCTCCCCGCTCTTGGCGAACATCGTCCTTGACGAACTCGACAAGGAGTTGGAGCGCAGGGGCCACAAGTTCTGCCGATACGCGGACGACTGCATAATCCTCGTCAGGACACCGAGGGCCGGAGAACGGGTGATGGAGGGCATAACGCGATTCATCGAACGGAAACTCCGCTTGAAGGTGAACAAGGCGAAGAGCAAGGTCGCCCCGAGCAGGGAATGCAAGTTCCTCGGCTACACGATAGGCGGCAAGGGCCAGTTGCGCATCTCCAAGGAAAGCAAGGCGAGAATGACGGACAGGCTGAAGGCACTGACGAAACGGAACCAAGGACGCGAGTTCGATGCCGTGATTCGGGAGATCAACGCCTTTCTGCGCGGATGGCTGAACTATTATGGCCTGGCCAGCGCGAAGGTCTGGTTGACGGAAACCGAGGCATGGCTACGACGGCGACTGCGGTGCTATCGGCTGAAACAGTGCAAGAGGCGGTTCGCCATCGCCAAGTTCCTCATGAAGTCGGGATTGCCCGAATGGAGGGCGTGGCTACTCGCCATGAGCCGCAAGGGGTGGTATCGAATGTCGGTATCTCCGCAGGCGGCGGAAGCCATGAGCAACAAGTGGTTCGCGGAAATGGGACTGATTCCACTCGTATCACCCGTTGGGAGAAACCGCGTGGTGCCATAAGAGGCACGCCTCGTGGTGTGAGAGGGGGAGTTGCAACTCCCCCTACTCGATTTTTTCGAATTCTCGGACGTTGTCGGAAGCGCAAGTGATTATTCGGGGACGTGCCGGAAGCGCCACGGGTGTCGTCCAAACCGTTCGCCCGCAGCCGGGCGACGCGACCGCCGACAGTCAATTGGCCCGCTTCAGCCATTCCCCTCCCCGCGCCGCAGCGGCGGACAACAAGTCCGTCTGCCATTGCCCCGTCAGAAAATGGCGGAAAAATCTGGGAGAAGGGTGTGCAGGGCGGGTGGTTGCAGACAACGGCCCCGTTATGATATACTACGCGCCATCTGACAAAAACAAAGAAAGTGTCAACTATGAAAAAACTGGTTCTTGGGTTGAGTGCGCTGTTGCCGCTGGGAGCGGCCTATTCGGCAGGTTTTGGCCTTTATGAGGCATCTGCGCGCGGAAATGCGCTCGGCGGTGCGCTCGTCGGCTCGACGAAGGATGCGTCGGCCGTCTACTATAACCCGGCAAACATGACAGAAACGACAAATGTGTCGGTCATGGCCGGCACGACGTTCACCTGGCTCTATTCGGACATTGCGGTCGACGGGCACAGCGAGCGGAACATGAACCCCGGGCTGTTCTGCATTCCGCATTTCTTCGTCACGACGCCCGTGTGGGGCGACCTCTTCTTCGGCCTCGGCCTCTACTGCGAGGACGGCCTCGGCACGAAGTACGGCACGGACTGGTCGCTCGCGGGTGACACGACCGAGACGACGATGGAGCAGTTCACGCTCAACCCGAACCTCGCCTACAAGATCACGGACTGGTGGTCGGTCGCGGCGGGCCTCAAGATGAGCTACATCACGTTCAACAACAAGAAGCGTCCGCACCACGGCACGACGGGCTACAACCTCGAGTCCGAGCTGGACGGTGACGACATCTCGATGGGCTACAACTTCGGCACGTCGTTCCGTCTCTTCGAGAACGAGGACCTCGGCCGGCTGAAACTCGGCGTCGTCTACCGTTCGCAGATCAAGCACAACATCAAGGGCGACTTCGACATCAACGGCACGATGGGGGGCGCCCCCTACGGGAATCTGGGCGACACGCACAGCGACGCGAGCGCGAAGCTGACGCTGCCGCAGTCGCTCACGGCCGGCCTGAACTGGGATTCGCCGAACGAGAAGTGGCACGCGGGCTTCGCGACGACGTGGACGCAGTGGTCGAGCGTCGACACGATCGCCTTCAAGATCCCGGCGCGTAAGCCGTCGGCGGGCGGAGTCCCCTTTGCCGGAGGAGCGACCTCCTACGACCTGCCGCTGGAATGGGACGACGTCTGGCGTTTCTCGCTGGGCCTTGAATATGACGTCACGGACGACCTTTCGCTCCGCTGCGGCTACGTCTACGACATGGACCCCTCGTCGGAAGATCGCGGAACGACGATGCTCCCCGGCGGCGACCGCCACATCATCGGCCTTGGCGCGGGCTACTACATCTGGCGCTCGCTGCGGCTGGACGTCGGCTACAACCTCATCATGATGGTGTCGGAGGAGCGCGAGATCGCCGGACACCGGTTCGAGACGGACAACGCCTATTCGCACATGCTCGGGACGACGCTGTCCTACACGTTCTGACGGCGAATTTGGTATAATGCGTCCCGATGGCGAACAAGACGGTCAATCATCGGGAGCGCAAGCGTGAGATCCGCGCGATCAGCCTTCGGCTGTTCGCGCGGCACGGTTTTGATGACGTCAACTTCGGGATGATTGCCGAGGCCTGCGGCATTTCGCGGACGCTCCTCTACACGTATTTCAAGGACAAGCGCCAGATCTTCAACGAGGCGATCGACGGGGCGACGGATGCCGTCGGCGTGCGCTACCGTGAGATTGCGCGGTCGCGTCTTTCGGCGGACGCGAAGCTCCGCCAGATCTGCATCGCCGTCTTCGCGCTCCTCTTCGACAACCGCGACTTCCTCTGCGTCATCGTCGATTTCCTGTGCGCCGTGCGGCGGGGCGGGAAGATCCCCGTGGACAACATCCTGCGGCACACGATGGGGATGCGACGCATCCTCCACTCGTTCATCGTCGAGGCGATCCACAAGGGCGAGTACGATGCGTCCGTGAACGCGAACCGCGCGACGGCGCTCATCTACTCACAGTTCGAGGCGACCATTCTGCGCATCGCCGTTTCGGGTCAGGCCGAGATCTCCGAGTCGATTGACGCCCTCAATTCGATCCTCTTTGCGTTTCGTCGCGCCGTGCGCTAGACGGTGCGCGTTCCGCGCCCGGATCGGCGTTCCTGTTCCGAGGCAAGAAAAGCCCCGGCTCGGAACATCCGAAGCCGGGGGCCCGCTGTAACCACCAACAGGATTTTTTCTCAGGCCATGTGTGCGTGTGGCCCGGAAATCAGAACGCAACGGCGAGCGCGAGGCCCGTCACGAAATTGTAGCTGTCCGAATAGGCGCCCGTCGCCTCGTAGGCCTTCGCGCCTTCGCGCGCCGTCGAGTCGAAGAGGTAGTCGTAGTAGGCGATGTACGCGCCGAGCGAGACGCCGTCCGTGATGTTCCACGTGAACTCGCCCTTGAGGCAGGTGTCCATCAGGCTCTGGCGGTTGAGGCCGTTGGCGTCCTCAAGGTAGGCCGTGACGCGACGCTGGTCGCCCCAGCCCTGCGCGAGCGAGACGCGGAAGGAGAGGATGTCGTCGTCGCCCTCTTCCTTGCCCTCGATGAGCGAGAACGTATGGCCGATCTCGAGGTTCAGGTAGGTACCGTCGTCACGGTCGATGTCGCGCTCATAGGAGAACGTCGGCTCGAACCAGAGGTCGGGCAGCCCGATCGAGAAGGTGACGAACTGCGTGTCGTCGTCCACGACCTCCGGATGCGCCTCGTACATGTAGCCAAGCTCGAATTCGACCGTCGTCGGCAGCCACGCCACGTCATCCGGTCCGAAGGCATGGCCGATCGCCACGCCGGGGTCGAGCTCCTGGTACTTGAGCGCCCGGTTGCCGTAGCCCGCCTTCTCGCGGTAGCGCGACGTGTCGAAGATCGACTCGACGCCGAACGTCACCCAGTCGAAGAACGTGAGCGCCGCCGACGGCGTGAGGATGGGGTCGTTGTTGTCCACGAGACCGTAGCTCATGAACTTGGAGTCGAACGCGAGGCCGACTTCCGCCGCGACGATCGGCGTCTCGTTGAACGTCACGCCTTCGCCCATGGCCCAGTTGAGGCCCGACGATTCGGCGTCCTTGTTTGCTTCTGCCGCCCGAACGCTGCCGCAGAGCGCGGCTGCACAGGAGAATGCTGTCATGATGTGCTTTGAGTTCATTTGTCTTGTTTTCCCTTGTGTTGTTTTGTCTGGCCGGTGGTTGGGCCGTTTGTTGAGGTGTGTTTTTCTGGTGGTTGGCCTCGGACGTTTTGAGCCTCGGCTTATTCTGTTAGATGAATCTTATTTTGTTAGACATGGCTTACTTTGCTGCTAAAAAAAAGAGGCTTTAGCCCCCGTTTGTCGGCTGTCTTCTGCCGGTTGTCCTCTGACGGGAGAGACGAGCGGGGCGAGCGGGAGGGCGAGAGACGGGAGACGCGAGACGCGAGACGAGAAAGGGCAAGAGACGACAGATTAGCTTCTCATTTTCCCTCCGCAGCAGCATTTTCCGGCGCAGACCTTCTGGTTGCCGCCGCATTCGCAGGGAGCCCCCTTGCGCCACGCCCGCCAGATGGCGAGCGCGGCCAGCGCAAGGACGAGGCCGAGGATCACGGCCGAACCCGCGTTCATGCGACCTCCTTGGGCGCCGGACGGAAGATCGCCCAGAGCGCGAAGGCATCGACGACGAGCGTGACGGCCGTCCAGAGCCCGAATCCGCCGCCGCAGACGAGCAGGCCGATCTGGTAGGACGAGAGCGCGATCACGTAGCCGACCGCGAGCTGGAAGCCCATCGCGAACCAGCCCCACTTCTGCGAGCCCATCTCGCGGAAGGTCGTCGCGATCGCGACCATGCACGGCGGCACGAACAGGTTGAAGACGAGGAACGAGAACGCCGCAAGCTTCGGGAAGGCGCTCATGCCGCCGAAGAGTGCCGAGATGTTCGAGGCCGTCGTCGCGCCGCCGAGGTTCGCCGAGACGAGTCCGAGCGTCGCCGTCGCCTGCTCCTTGGCGATTTCGGCCGAGACCGTCGCCGCCGCGCCCTGCCACGTGCCGAAGCCGAGCGGCGCGAAGAGCCACGCGATGCAGCTGCCGAGGTCGTGGAGAATCGAACGCTCGATCTCCTCGTCCGCCAGGAGGTTCAGCGACCAGTCGAAGTGCATGATGAACCAGAGGAAGACGCAGGCCGGGAAGATGATGACGCCCGCCTTGAGCATGTAGCCCTTCACGCGCTGCCACGTGTGGATGACGATGCCGCGCACGGTCGGCAGGTGGTAGGCCGGCAGCTCCATCACGAACGGGGCCGCCTCGCCCGCGAACGCCTTCGACTTCTTGAGCGCAATGCCGCCGAGGACGATGATCGCGATGCCGATCACGTCCATGAGCGGCGCGACGTACCACATCTCGCGGAAGAAGATCGCCATGAACATCGCGATGATCACCGTCTTCGCGCCGCAGGGGATGAACGTCGCAAGGATGATCGTCATGCGGCGGTCACGCTCGTTCTCGATCGTCCGCGCCGCCATGACGGCCGGCACGCCGCAGCCCTTGCCGACGATCATCGGGATGAAGCTCTTGCCGGAGAGCCCGAACTTGCGGAAAAGCCGGTCCATGATGAACGCGACGCGCGCCATGTACCCGCAGTCCTCGAGGAACGCGAGGAAGAGGAACACGATCGTGATGACGGGCACGAACCCGAGCACCGTCGAGACGCCGCCCCAGGCGCCGTCATTGACGAGCGAGGCGACCATGTCGGAGGCCCCGGCCTTCTCCAGTCCCTCGGCGATGAGCGCGCCGATGCCGGGAATCCAGACGCCGTAGTCGGACGGATTCGGCTCCTCGACCTTCTTCGCGGCGTTGTAGGCCGCCTCGTCGATGTCCCATTCCTCGGCCGTCTCGCCGGTTTCCTCGTCCTCGACAGACGCCTTCTTCTCGCCGGCTTCCCACGCCGCGACGGTCGCCTCCGCCTTCGCGAAGTCCTCGCACGCCGTGTCGTAGTCCTTGCCGTCGACCTCGTGGGTCGTGAACGGCAGGTGCCAGCCGTCGCCGAGGAATCCGTCGTTCGCCCAGTCGGTGAGCTTCGTCCCCGGCCCGCAGTCCGAGACGGCGAGGAACCACATCACGCAGAGCGAGACGATGAAGATCGGCAGCGCGAGGATCTTGTGCGTGACGACCTTGTCGATCCTGTCCGAAAGGGTCAGCGTCTTCGCGTGGCGCTTCTTCGCGACGGCCTTGCCGACGAGCGTCTTGATGAAGTCGTAGCGCTGGTTCGTGATGATCGACTCGGCGTCGTCGTCCAGTTCCTTCTCGCAGTCGCGGACGTGCGCGTCGAGATGCTCCCGCGTCTCGGCGTCCAGCCCCAGGAGGTCGATGATCTCGGCGTCGCGCTCGAAGACCTTGACGGCGAACCAGCGGAGCGCGCGCGCATCGACCTTGCCCTCGATCGTCTCCTCGATGTGGGCGAGCGCGTGCTCGACCGGGCCGGTGAAGATGTGGGGGACGTCCGTCTTCTTCCCCGCCCGCGCAAGCGCCACGGCCCGCTCGGCCGCCTCGACGCCGCCTTCGTTGCGCTGGGCGCTGATGCCGACGACTTCGCAGCCGAGCGCGTCCGCGATGCGGCCCATGTCGATCTTGTCGCCGTTCTTGCGCACGAGGTCCATCATGTTGACCGCGACCACCATCGGCAGGCCCAGCTCGGCGAGCTGCGTCGTCAGGTAGAGGTTGCGCTCGATGTTCGTGCCGTCCACGATGTTCAGGATCGCCGACGGCGAGCCCTCGACGAGGAACCGCCGCGAAACCTTCTCCTCCAGCGAATACGGCGAGAGCGAGTAGATGCCGGGCAAGTCCTGGATGACGACCGACTTGTCGCCCTTGAGAAGGCCGTCCTTCTCCTCGACCGTCACGCCCGGCCAGTTGCCGACGTACTGGTTCGATCCCGTCAGCGCGTTGAAGAGCGTCGTCTTGCCGCAGTTCGGGTTGCCCGCGAGCGCGATTTTGACTGCGCCCGGACACGCGTCTTTTCCATGGGTAATCTTGTTAGACATAACTAATTGTCTCCTTAAAAAAAGGGGCCGAGGTCTCACGCGACCTCGATCAGCGCCGCCTCGCTCTTGCGGATCGAGAGTTCGTAGCCGCGCACGGTCAGCTCCAGGGGGTCGCCAAGCGGTGCCACCTTGCGCACGGCGACCTCGGCGCCCTTGGTGAGGCCCATGTCCATGATGCGCCGCTTGACGGCGCCCTCTCCGTGGAGGCGGACGACGCGCGTCGCCGCGCCGACGGGAATGTCGTTCAATGTCTTCATTTCGGTTTTCCGAGAAGGTTAAGGGGGTTAAAAGGGGAATCACACCGCTGCGCACTCGATGCGGCGGGCGAGTTCGTCGTTGAGGGCGAGGCGGCTGTAGTGGATGCCGACGATCTTTCCGCCGTCCGTGTCCTCGATGACGCGGACGACCGTCCCCGCCGAGAAGCCGAGGCTTCCGAGGTGCTTGCGCGTGGCATCCGCCCCGCCGACGCGCATGACGCGCGCCGACTCGCCGGCCTTGAAGAACGACAATGGCATGTTCCGATCTTTCCTTTCTTCGTGCGCCGCCGCTGTTAGACGGCACTAACTCGCAACAGGCGCGAAGTTTACCAAACCTAACTTGATCCTGTCAAGGGGGTGCGCGCCGGGCTTTCGCCTCTGTTCCGGCTTCGCGAGGTGAACCGGCCGCGCGCGACCCTCCCCGCGTCGCATTCGGACGGAGTCGGATTATGCTATACTCTTGGCATCAAGAGGAGAGCCGTTGACAATGAAGCCGTATGAAATCACGTATCGTGTCCGCAGCTACGAGACGGGCGTCGCCAACCGCGTGACCCTGCCGACGCTCTGCAATTACCTGCAGGAGGCGGCGGGAGACCACGCCATCGAGCTGGGGTTCGGCATCCTGGAACTCCAGACGCGGGGCCTTTCCTGGATGATCGCGCGGTTGCATCTCAAGCTGGCGCGGGACGTGCCGTGGGGCGGCGACGTGCGGCTTGTGACCTGGCCGAGTGGGCTCAAGGGGCGTCTCGTTGCCTTGCGGGACTTTCGGCTTCTGGATGCGCAAGGCGTGGAGGTCGGGGAGGCGGTGAGCGAATGGCTGACGGTCGATCTCGCCGCGCAGCGGATCGTGCGTCCGGCGGAGGCGTTTCAGGCTGTCGTGCCGCCGAACGTCGCGCGCGTGCCGCTCGCGGCGTCGGACGGGGGCGGCAAGTTCGCGGCGCTGGCGAAGGTCGATGCGACGGCGCGCATCCTCGTGCGCCGCGCCGACCACGACTTCAACGACCACGTCAACAACGTCCACTACGTCGAATGGGCGCTGGAGGCCTTGCCGGCCGTGTTTCGTGCGCGGTCCGTGCGCGAGCTGGACATCGTCTTCCGGCAGGCGGCGCATGCCGGCGACGAGCTGGAGTCGCGGCTGGAGGTCGTTGATGCCGACCAGTGCCGTTGCGCGATTGTGCGCCCATCGGACGGCGCGCTGCTGGCGACGGCGGCGCTCGCGTTCTGACGCGCGTTCGCGCAGGCCCCTGGACCATCCGAGTCCGGCAATCTCCGCTCGGACGCGCGCCCGGACGACGCGGGCGTTTGTGGTATAATACGAACCCATGAAGAACTATCTTGCGATTGACATCGGCGCCTCTTCGGGGCGGCACATCCTTGGACGGGTCGAGGACGGGAAGATCGTCCTGGAGGAAGTCTACCGCTTCGATAACTCGCAGGTCGTCCGGAACGGCCACGACTGCTGGGACATCGAAAAGCTTGTCGCGTCCGTCAAGGCCGGCATCGACGCGGCGCTCGCGAAGGGGCCCGTCGAGTCGATCGGCATCGACACGTGGGGCGTCGACTTCGTCCTGCTGGACGCGCAGGGGCGTCTCGTGGGCGACGCCGTCGCCTATCGCGATGCGCGGACGCAGGGCGCGGACAAGGAGATCGAGGCGACCGTCCTCTCCTTCGCCGACCTCTACCGGCGCGTCGGCCTCCAGAAGGCCCCCTACAACACGATCTACCAGCTCTGGGCGCTCAAGAAGGAGCATCCCGAGCAGCTGGCGGCGGCCGCGCATTTCCTGACGGTTCCCGAATACCTCAACTACGCGCTGACGGGGAAGATCGTCCACGAGTACACCGACTCCTCGACGACGGCGCTCCTCGACGCGGCGAAGAAGGACTGGGACTTCGACCTCATCGAGAAGCTTGGCCTGCCGACGCGGATCTTCGGGAAGCTGGAGATGCCGGGCGCGACGGTCGGCGACTACAAGGGCGTGAAGGTCGTCCTGCCGGCCCTCCACGACACGGGCTCGGCCTACCTCGCCGTCCCGGCGCGCGACGACAAGGCGGTCTACCTGTCGAGCGGCACGTGGTCGCTCCTCGGCGTCGAGAACCAGGAGCCGATCACGACGAAGGCGGCGCTCACGGCGAACTTCACGAACGAGGGCGGCGCGTGGGGGCGCTACCGCTTCCTCAAGAACATCATGGGCCTCTGGATGATCCAGTCGATCCGGCGCGAGCTCAACGGCGTAAGCTACGTCGAGGGGCGCGAGCGCGACGAGACGATCGAGGCGCTGAAGGCGCTCGCGGACTACGAGAAGGGCCGCTCGTACTCGTTCGCCGACCTCGAGATGCGCGCGCGCGACGCGAGCGACTACCGCGTGACGATCGACGTCAACGACGCGCGCTTCCTCAATCCGAAGTCGATGATCGGCGAGGTGCTGGCGGCGGCGGCGCAGGAGGGCGCGGCCCCGACGACCGTGGGCGCGCTCATGCAGTGCGTCTACCGGTCGCTCGCCGAGTGCTATGCGGACGCAATCCGCAGCCTCTCGGAGATCACGGGCAAGACGTACACGTCCGTCAACATCGTCGGCGGCGGCTCGAAGGACCTCTACCTCAACGCGCTCACGGCCGAGGCGACGGGGCTGGAGGTCTTCGCGGGCCCGACGGAGGGCACGGCGATCGGCAACCTCATCGTGCAGATGATCGTCGGCGGGGAGTTCGCCGACCTCGCCGCCGCGCGCGCGGCCATCGTCCGCTAGCCAACGCACCGCAGACGGGCCGGCAAAGGGCGCACAACCGTTCGGGTTTGCGCCCTTTGCGCATTCGTGCAATTAATATTGCGCGAAAATGCACTGACAGGCGGGGCGCGCTTTGCTATAATTCCCGCCGTCATGAGATTCTCTGTCGGATATCAGCCGGACGCGGCGTGGATCGACGCGGTCATTGCGCGCGCAGATCGCCTGGACGAAGTCTACTTCGCCTACGGCGCGATGCCGTCCGGCCGCGCCGCCGTCGTGGACATCGACCGCCAGCTGGAGGATCTCGGCCGGCTGGCCGACGCGGGCCTGGGGCTCAACCTCCTCTTCAACGCGAACTGCTACGGCGCGCAGGCGCTCGCGAAGGCGTTTTTCGCGGACGTTGGCGAGACGGTCGAGCGCTTCGCCGCCGAGGACGCGCTCACGTCCGTGACGACGACGTCGCCGCTCGTCGCGAAGTTCGTGAAGGACAACTTCCCCGGCCTCACGACGCGCGCGTCGGTCAACATGGAAATCGGCACGGTCGAGGGCATGGACTACCTGTCCGACGTCTTTGACGGCTACTACCTCAAGCGCGAGCTGAACCGCGACCGCGTCGCCGTGCGCGCGGCGAAGGCGTGGTGCGACGCGCACGGCAAGGGGCTCTACCTGCTCGCCAATTCGGGCTGCCTCAACTTCTGCTCGGCGCATGTCTTCCACGACAACCTCGTCGCGCACGAGGCCGAGATCGCCCGGCAGGACAACGGCTACGCCTGGCGCGGCACGTGCTGGCAGTGGCTTGCGAAGCCGGAGAATCGCGCGAAGTGGCTTGCGCGGACGAACTGGATCGCGCCGGAGGACGTCGCGTCCTACGAGGGCCTGTGCACGGGGATGAAGCTCGCGACGCGCATGAACGCGCACCCGATCCGCATCCTCGAGTCCTACGTGACGGGGTCGCACGTCGGCGACATCCGGGGGCTTCTCGAACCCGACCACTCGGCCCTGTTCCGTCTGGCGGACGACGAATCGAAAAAGGGAAACTGAATATGCTCAGCGCCAAGCTCATCAAGGAAATCGCCAAGAAGGCCGGGGCCGACAAGTGCGGCATCGCGCCAATCGCGCGCATGAAGAACGCGCCGGACGAGATGAATCCGACGTTCCTCTTTCCGAACTGCAAGTCGATCGTCGGCTTCGTCTTCCGCATTCCGCGCGGCGTGCAGCGCGGCATCGAGGAGGGCACGCAGTTCTACCAGTATCCGTCGATGGCCTACGGCGGCATCAACGAGATCCTCGCGCCCGCGACGCTCTACCATGTCGGCAAGGCGATCGAGGACGCCGGCTACGAGGCGTTCGTCTACCGCAACACGGGCGCGCGCGGCTGCGTGTCGGACATGGACGGCTCGAAGGACGCGAAGCTCTCGCCGGAGGAGCAGATCGAGGTCAGCGAAAACGCGAAGGACTCGACGGCGCACCACCGCTCCGTCGATTTCACGCGCGCGACGCGTCCCGGCGAGAACGTGCCGCCCGATCTCCAGTTCCAGTTCCGCATCTGCGCCGTCGCGTGCGGGCTGGGCGAGATCGGCTGGTCGAAGATGCTGCTGACGCCGGAGTTCGGCCCGCTCCAGCGCGTGGCGTTCCTCTTTACTGACGGCGCGTTCGACGAATACGACGAGATCTATTCCGGCAAGCCTCTCTGCCGCAAGTGCGGCGCGTGCGTGCGGGAGTGCCCCGGCCACTGCATCCCGCCGATCCGGGGCGGGGCGAAGTGCACGGCGTCCATCGGCGACTACACGATGGAGTGGGGCGACATCGACATGTGGAAGTGCTATGCGTTCTACACGCACGCGGGACGCTACTACAATCCGTTTGTCCCCAAGGAGGTCTGGGACGAGAACAGGAACGGCGACCTGGACCTCCTCGAGGGCAAGACGGGCGCGAGCGAGCAGGAGATCATGAAGGTCTACAAGGCCCTCGCGAAATACTTCCCGACGTGGGTTGGCTACAACATGGCGAAGTGCGGCGGCTGCATCCGCGCGTGCGTCGCCATGCTCGAGAAGCCCGGCGGCTGCCTGCACGGGCGCTTCAAGAATCCGCTTCGCACGCGGGCGCAGCCCTGGAAGATGGAGCGGTGAGGGAGGTCGCCTTTCGCGAGAGCGGTTGAGTTTTCAGACTGGGAAGGAGAGTATGATTGACCGTAAGACAATCGAGCGGGCGGCGCGCGAACTGGGCGCGGCGAAGTTCGGAATCGGCGACTTGAGCCTGTTCGCGGGCGAAGACCCTCGGCGCGACCCGAAGATGGTCTGCCCCAAGGCGAAGTGCCTCATCGGCTTCGGCATCCCCGTGCCAAAGGGGCTGTACAAGACGATGAAGGACGGCTCGCAGTTCTACACGTACACGACTTTGGGCGTCAAGGCCATCGACGAGGAGTATTTCGAGATCTTCCTCTTCAAGATGGCGTCCCTCATCGAGGACGCGGGCTACGACGCCTGCCTACAGCGCACGACGCCAAACCTCAAGGTCAAGGGCGACAAGACCTGCAACCCCGAGACGGTTGGAATCTACGAGCTGAAGTATGCGTCGCCCGTCGAGGCCGGGAAGCCGCCGCCAGACGTCATCCTGGACTTCGGGAAGGCGGCGCGCGCCTGCGGCCTTGGCTGGCCGGGGCGGAGCGGAAGGATCGTCAACCGGGAGTTCGGCCCCTTCATGCGCTATGCGTTCATCATCACGGACGCAGACCTTGAGACGAATCCGCCGTTTGCGGACGACCTCTGCGCCGGCTGCGCGGCATGCGCGGCGGCGTGCGACGCCGGCTGCATCGACGCTGCGACGGGCCGCACCGATGGCGCCGATGCAGCAACGGGGCCTGTTGGAGGTCTTGCCGTTGCACCGGGCCTTGACACGTGGAAGTGCTGGGAGCATTACAATAAGGCACGCGGTTCTGCGTTGCCGCGCACGCAGTGGGGCTATCAGGCCTGTCTCTGCGGCAAGAAATGCGACGTCGCCTGTTATGAGAGACTGGTGGGGCACCTGCTATGAGAGGCTGGAGAGAGGGTTGCCATGAGAGAGTGGTGGGGCGACTCTATGCCTGGGCAGGGGACGACTCGGGAGCTCTGCCTGGTGGCAGGGGCTCTGAGAGTGAGAGGAGGGTGCTCGCGCAGGCGCAAGGATAGCACGAGCCCTAGGCAAGCGGACGGCGTGAACCTTGGGCGAGTGGACGGTGCCAACCGCAGGAGAGAGGATGGCATCAACTCGAGACGAGTAGATGGTACTAACCTTGGGAGAGAGGATGGCAGTAGCCCTAGGTGAGTGGACGGTACTAACCTTGGGAGAGAGGATGGCATTAACCCTAGGCGAGTGGATGGTACTAACCTTGGGAGAGGAGAGCGAGGACATGAGGCTTGAAAGCGTGAGACTTGAAAGGTCAAGCGGATTTAGATTTCAAATTTCAGATCTCAGATTTCATCCTATGATTGTCTGCTTCAAAGATTGTCTGCTTCAAATTCAATTGCCGACTCCAGATCCGATTGCCCACATCCAATTACCCACGCCCACATCCAATTACCCACGCCCACATCCAATTACCCACGCCCACATCCAATTACCCATACCTACATTCAATCGCCCACATTAGAACGAGCCGCCGTCAGCCTTTAATAAGCATAGGCAACCTTTAGAAACAGCCAGCTCTTGGAATTAGAATTCGAGACTAAAATCTGACCAAGCTTGGACAATCGATCGAGGGCGCGGATGTGACAGTCAGAATTAGAACTCAAGGCCAAAATCTGACAAAAAATCTGACCAAGGCAAAATCTGAAATATGAAATCTGAAAATATGAAATCTGAAATTCAGAAATCTGAAGTTCTGAAATCTGAAGTTCTGAAATTGGCGAAGGAGTGTGGGGCCGACCTCATGGGCGTCGCCCCGGCCTCGCGCTTCCCTTCCAACCACAAGATCTTCCGCATCTATCCCGACGTGAAGTCGGTCATCGGCTTCGCGTTTCGCTGCCTGCGCGGCAGCTATCGCGGCACGGAAGAGGGAACGACCTACTACCAGTACACGACGATGTCCGTCGAGAACATCGAGGAGACGGTGATGCCCATCGCCCTCGTGCGCCTCGCGAACCTCATCGAGTCAGCGGGCTTTGTCGCCGTGCCCCAACGCCGCCACCAGACGATCATGGAGGAGGCGGACTCCACGAACCCCGAAGTCGCCTACGACGCGATTGCGCGCGGCCGCACGGAGGAGCCGCAGTTCGACTTCGTGGACGCGGCCGTCCGCTGCGGTCTCGGCGAGCGCGGCTTCCACGGAGCGCTCCTGACGGACGACTTCGGGCCAATGCAGCGTCTCTGCTTCATCCTGACGGACGCTGAACTCGCGCCGGACGAGCCCGTCCGTCCACACCTCTGCGACCGATGCGGAAAGTGTGCGGCCGGCTGCCCCGGCAACTGCATCGGCGCGGACGGCGCCGTCGATCCCTGGCGGTGCGCCGTCTACTACAATGGCGCGAACGGCACGAAGAACCCGTTCATGCCGCCCGAGGCATTCCCCGACTTCCCCGACCGCCTGAAGATCATCGCGGGCGAAGCCGAGATCGATCCCGCGAAGGCGAAGCGGATCCTGGATGAAATCTACTTCTATCCGCCGGCCCAGCACGCCTACACCTGCTCGATCTGCGGCCGCGCGTGCGACGTCGCGTGCTATTGCCACCTTGAGGCGCGAGGCGTGCTGAAGCGGACGTTCAAGACGCCGTTCCGCACGCGCCCGGAGTGGCGCTTCCCGCTCGCGGACTTCGCCGCGCCGCCGTCCGCCGCCGCACCCCGCAACGAACCGCTGCCGCTCGACTGCGCGCGCTGAACGAAAGGAAGGTCCCGCCCATGCGCTTCGCCCTCGTCGATGCCCTCGTCATTGCCGCGTTCTTCGCGATTCTCCTCGCCATCCCCGTCTGGGCCAACCGGCGCGGCGCGAACGGCGCGACCGACTTCTTCCACTCCGGGCGCTCGATGCCGTGGTGGCTCATCGGCATCTCGATGGTCGCGGCCATGACCTCGACGAATTCGGCGAACCTCTTCACGCAGCTCATCCGCGAGGACGGCCTTGCCGGGAACTGGGCGTGGTGGTCGTTCCTGACGGGCGGCGTCCTGACGGTCTTCGTCTACGCGAAACTCTGGCACCGGCTGGGCGCAACGACGGACATCGCCTTCTACGAATTGCGCTATTCGGGGCGTCCCGCCGCTTTCCTGCGGGGGTTTCGCGCAATCTATCTCGGCGTCATCTACAATCTCGTCGTGATGGCGACGGTGCTGTTGGGCGCCGTCAAGCTGGGGACCGTCCTCTTTGACGTGCCGGCCTGGGTCGTGCTCGCCGTCACGGCCGTCGCCAGCGTCCTCTATTCGACGGTCGGCGGCATACGCGGAACGATCTACGCCGACTTCTACCTCTTCACCGTCATCATCGTCGGTGCGGTTGCCGTCATGGCCTTTGCGCTCGCCCAGCCGGAGGTCGGCGGCTTCGCGGCGCTCATGCAACAGACGGCGGTCGTGCCGAAGTTCGGCTTCTTCCCTAATTTCGCCGATGCGGACGCGCTCTGGACGGTCTTCGTCATCCCGGTCGCGATCCAGTGGTGGAACGTCTGGTACTCCGGCTCCGAGCCGGGCGGCGGCGGCTACATCGTCCAGCGCATGCTCACGGCGAAGAGCGACGGACACGCGCTCGGCGGGACGCTCTTCGCGCAGGTCGTGCAGTACGCGATCCGGCCCTGGCCCTGGTACATCGTGGCCTTCGCCTCGCTCGTCCTCTTCCCCGACCTTGACTCGATTCGCGCGGCGTTCCCGCACGTCGATCCGAAGTACGTCGGCAATGACATGGCGTATCCGGCGATGATCAAGTTCGTCCCGGCGGGATGGCTGGGCGTCGTCGCGGCGTCGCTGATGGGCGCACTCTTCTCGACGATTGCCGCGCAGCTTTCGATGGGCGCGAACTACGTGGTGCATGACGTGTGGCAGCGGTTCGTCCATCCGCAGGCGGAGGCGCGCGAGCGCGTCGCCGTCGCCCGCGTGACGTCCGTCGCGCTCATGGTCGTCGGCGCGCTTCTCGCGCCGCTTCTGGCAGACGCGAAGGCGGGCTTCGACCTGATGATCATGGTCGGCGCGGGCACGGGCGCGGTCTTCCTGCTGCGCTGGTTCTGGATGCGGATCAACGCCTGGACGGAGATCGTGGCGCTCGGCGTCTCGATCGTGTGCGCGGTCTTCTTCCAGATGGTGGGGCCGCATGTCTTCGCGACGCCGCTGCCGTTCGGGGCCCGCCTTCTGCTGACGATTGGCGTGACGACGGTCGCCTGGCTCGCGGCGACGTTCCTCACCGCGCCGGAACGGCCGGAGGTCATCGCCGCCTTCCGTGCGCGCGTCCGCGCCACGGGCCGCGACATCGGGCGTGGCGTCCTCTGGACGTTTCTCGTCTCCGTCGCCATCTTCGCGTTCATGTGGGCCGTCGGCTTCGCCCTCAGGCGCTTCGTCTGACGCGGCGCCGGAGGTCCACGGCTCGCCGCCTCCACCTTGGTCCGCCACCTCCAATCTCCACCTCCCGCATTGCCCTAATCGCGCGACATGAACTTTTTTCAAAATACCCCCTTGCGCGGCGTCGGCGGTTTTTGGTATACTACGCACTCGTTCGCCCGAAAGGGCCGGACGTCGCTCTTTGAAAGTCGGC
>ONTV01000137.1 GCA_900320855.1 uncultured Lentisphaerota bacterium | reverse complement strand
ACGCAGGGAGGCGACAAGATCCAGAACCTCAGTCCGAACTGTGACGCGCGCATCCTCTTCAACGGCGGCAGCCTGACGGACTGCAACGCTTGGGACGCGAGACAACGGCTTCGTTCGACGGCGGGGAAGTCCCTTATTCTTGAAAGCGTGGACGGCAACCCAATTTCGCTTCGCCATATTTACGGCTATTCGCCGGAGGCCGAATGGCGAGACAATCCGACGGCGGGCTCCGTGAAGACGGCTGGTGACGGCGATTTTGTCGTCTATTCACTGGACAAGAACCATCATTACGGCTGGTACCTGATAGATACGAGCTTCACGTGGGGACACAAGGGCGATTTCCGCCTCTCCGCCGTCATGTGCGTCCGCTGCGGGGCGGACAATGCGTTGCCGGGTCTGTCGGACGGCGGCGACGTGGTGCTGGACGGCTACAGCCGCGACAACTGGCTTGATCTTGCCGGCACGGTGCAGACGATCAACGGCCTGACAGCGGGTGCGTCTTCAATCGTCTCCAATGGCGCTGCAACGGCGGCGACGCTGAAGTTCGGCTCGGCACGTGCAGACGGCGTGCTGAATGCGCCGAACGTCCACGGCTTGGTCAATGTCGAAAAGGTCGGCACGGGCACGTTGACGATCACCAACACGCCGACGCTTGCCGCGCTGACGGCGGCGGCCGGCACCGTGCGTTTCGCGCCGTCGGACACGCCCGCGACGCTGTCGTCCCTGACGGTCGCGGCGGGCGCGACGGTTATCGTGGATGGCCTCACGCTGCGCGTCGGTTCGCTGGCGCGGCGCTCGGCGGACGGCCTCGTGCTGTCGAATGGCGGCAAGATCGAGATCGTGGCCGATGTCGCGGCCGATGAGCGGTCATTTGTGGACGAAGGGCTGGCTTCGGCGATTGAGAAGGCGGGCGAGGGCTCGGCGGTCTTGGTCGCGCCGGGCGAGAAGAACGATCTGAAGAGCGTCCGTGTGCGCAGGGGTACGCTCGTCCTCGCCGCGCGCGGCACGACGAACGAGTTCTGGCGCGTGACGATCAAGGAGACCTCTGTCGCCGGGAAAGAGCTGAACCTGGGGCCGTTCCGCCTGTATGACGCAGATGGAAACTTCTGCGACGGCGGTTCTTCGCCGGATGGTGAATACAATTACGCCGACAGAATCAAGCTTGTGTCAAATTCGACGCATCCGAGCAAGTTGGCGGCCTCGAATGTCATGTTCTCGTCGTCGGACTACCTTGCGGGGTATGACTGGGAGGGGAAAAAGCATGGATCAGACACCCAGACCCCTCCGAACCGGGCGATGTTCGGGGCTGCGACGATCTTCAGCTGCCGGTTCAATTTTGCGCCTGTGATTTCGGATTCCTCCACGTGGCTGGTTGCGACTTATCGCATTCCTGCGTTGGGCGGCAAGGTGGTCGCGGGCTATAACGTGAAGTCGCAGTGGGACGAACCGATGGCGCGCTTCCCGGGCGCGTGGACGGTCGAGTCAAGCCCGTCGGGACAAGACGGCACATGGGAAGTCTTGGATGAACAGGTTGGTCAGGTGGCCTCTGACGGGGCGAAATGGTATCGGACTGCGCCCTATCCGGTTCTCGCAGACATGCCAACGGCGGGGCTGGCGGCGGACGCGAACGTGCAGGTCGATGCCGGCGCGACGCTCGACTGCTCGCGTGTCGAGGGCAGGCAGGAGATTTCCAGCCTGACCGTCCGTTGGCCGTTTGAGGGCGTCGGCACGCTGAAAGGCGTCCGCCTCGCGGCGACGGGCACGCTCAACGTGATTGTGCCGGACGGGGTGGCTGGGCGGTCTGTGTATGGGGTTGTGCCCTTGGCCTTCCTCGACAGCGAGACGGGCGGCGACCTTTCGGGCTGGGCGGTCTGCGTGAATGGCGTCCGGAAGAACCGCCGTCTGGTCTGGTGCGCCGATGGGCTTGCGATTGAGCGCAACGGCTTCGCGGTGATTCTTCGGTAAGAGGGCTCGAAAAGGCGAATTGGCTAAAGGAAATCAAATGCAGAAGAAGGCTTATTGGATTGTCTGTGCGGCAGAAACGCTTCTGGCGGGCGCTTTGCTGGCCGAAAACCGTGCGGCGCCTCCCGTTGGCGATGGCCGCCCGCAGAAGGTGCTGTACGCGAAGGGCGGGGCGACGCCGACGCGGCTTGACTGGACGTTCGGCGGCGAGCAGCCCGTGGTGGCGCTCGACTACGGCGGCAGGACCGTCGGCGGCTACGCCGTCATCAAGGTGAAGACCTTCCGCCCGCAGGGGCACGACACGGACGGCAACGCCATTGGCTACCCCGTCCTGCGGCTCTCCTACGCGACGCACCCGGACGGCCTCACGGCGACGGGCGACTTCACGCGCCGCAACTGCATCCACTACCTCGGGCCGTACTTCGACAACCCCGTCCTTCCCGCGAACGTGAACCGCCACGAGACGTACACGGTCACGCGCACGGGGACCTACGTCGCGCCGCTCGTGCAGGGGCAGGAGCGCTACGTGCGCGTCCAGCTGGAGACGCCGGGGACGGCGGTCGAGCTGGAGCCCGTGGAGATCCGCAACGTCGGCGTCCACGCGACGGAGCCGCCGCGCGGCGCGTTCCGCTGCAGCGACGAGCGCCTGAACCGCGTCTGGGACATGTGCACGTGGACGTGCAGCCTCGCGAGCGTCCCCAACAACGACGCCTGGCGCGTGGTCGAGGGGCGGCTCCTGCCGCGCAAGCTGGAACGCGGCGCGGCGGCGGGGCTCTGCTCGTCGGCGGCGCAGGACGGCGACGGCAGCTGGACGGTCGACTTCGCGCTCTCCGAGAACCCGCACCACGACTCGGCGGTCGGCCTCCTCTTCCGCGCGGCGGACGGGGACAACGGCCTCGTCGCCGTCGCTTCGCAGCCCGCCTACGTCCAGCTCCTGCGGCTGAAGGGCGGCGTGAAGACGGAACTCGCGAAGATGGTCCTGGACGCGCGCCTCGTCGACGGCGTGTTCCACCGGCTCACGGCGGACGTGAAGGGGAACAGGGTCGGCCTTTCCGTGGACGGCGTGCGCATCCTCGAACAGGTCGTTGACGGCTTTCCCGGCGGGCGTTTCGGCCTCTACGTCGAGAAGGAGTGGTGGCCGCAGGTCGAGTCCTACGCCGTCGCCGACGCGGACGGCCAGGCGGTCTTCCGCGACGACTTCGGCGCGGCCGACGCCGAGGGCCGCCTCGACGGCTGGGACTACACGACGTCGTTCAGGTTCGTCGCCGACGGCGCGAAGCGCGACCGCCTCGCGTGGATCGGCGACATCTGGTGGGGCGACCTCTCCTGCTACACGGGCTACGGGCCGGACTGGCCCTACCTGCGCGAGACGCTCCGGCTGTTCGCCCACTACCAGACGCCCGAAGGCTACATCTGGGCCGCGCCGTTCTCCGAGCGGGGGCCGCGTCCGAAGGCGGGCGAGTTCGGGCACTTCCCGAGCGACGAGTTCTGCGCGTGGTACGCGCCGATCCTGAAGACCTACTACCTCTACACGGCAGACCGGGCCGCGCTCGATGGCGGCCTTTACGCGGCGATGCGCAAGTGCCTCGGCTACCTCGATACGCTGCGGCGCCCCGACGGCCTCTGCGACCAGCCGCTGCGCAGCTCCAGCAACATCGCCTCAATGGCGCCGACCGACCCGTCGATCCGCCTCTGGACGCATCTCGTCTTCTGGCGCGCCTACGCGGACGGCGCGTGGCTCGCGGAGAAGCTGGGCGACGCCGCCTCCGCCGCGCGCTGGACGGCGCGGGCGCAGGAGCTGTCGGCGGCGATCCGCATGGCCTTCAAGGACGGGAAGACGGGGCTCTTCCGGCGGCGTCTCGGCGACAGGGAGCCGGCGCACGGCGGCGCGTGGAGCGGGATGCCCGTCGCCTGCGGGTTCGCGACGCCGGAGGAGGCGCTGGAGATCCTGCGGCGCGTGCCGCTCACGGGCGGCAGCAAGGCCCACCTCGGCAACATCCGCGGCGCGTTCGCCTACGGCTTCGACGAGAAGGCGTTCGCGATGCTGGAGAACGGCACGTGGCTGAAGCTCGCCGACCCGTCGTGGGAGGGCGCGCAGTGCTGCACGGAGTGCGGCTTCCTGACGCGCAGCGGCTGGTGGGACGAGTCGCATCCCGACACGGCGGTCTCCGGCGACATGACCGCGTATCTCCTCGGCGTGCGGCCCGTCGAGCCGGGCTTCGCGACGTTCCGCTTCGAGCCGCACGTCGTCTCGCGCCTCACGTTCGCCGAGGGCTCCGTGCCGACGCCGCACGGCGACATCGCCGCGCGCTGGGAGCGCACGGGCGACGCGGTCGCGGCGACGCTGACCGTCCCCGCCGGGACGACCGCGACGTTCGGCTGCCGCCTCTCGAAGGACGTGACGGTGGACGGGGTACCGTACGCGGGCGGCGCGCTCGGCCCCGGCCGCCACGCGATCGCCGTCCGGGGCGTGACGGCGGAATCGTTCGTGGACGCGGCGCTCTGGGGCGGAAACCGGGCGGACGGCGAGGACTGGCGCGTCCTGCCCGGCATGGACGGTGTGGCGGACGCGAACCCGGAGGCGGCGTTCGAGCTGGTCGCCGACCTTGGCGCGACCTACGAACTGCGGGCGGCGGAGCTGACGGCGGGGCCGGACAACCTGTTTCCGTCCGAGATTCGCATTGAGGCCTCCGCAGACGGCAAAACGTTCAGGTGCCTCGCCCACCAGACCCGCGTTCGGAGTCCCGGCACGTGGCGGACGCTGGAGCTGGATCTGTGCACGGTCGGCAGCGACCCCGTCGGACGCTACGTGAAGTTCATCTTTCGCCGTCCGCCTGTGAGCCGCAACGACATGGGTGAGCCGTGGTACAACGTCGTCTTGCCGAAGATCCGTGTTCGCGTCGGGCGGTGAGAGAGTAGACCCATTTAGGACGAGAGAATGAGATGAAGCTGAAATCGTTTCTGCTGTTGTTGCTGGGGGCGTTCGTCGCGCGGGGCGCGGCCGCCCTCGACTGGGATTCGGCGCTGATCCGGGGCACGACCCCGGACGGCAGGCTATTCTACGCGCCGGGCGAGGAGATGGCCTTCTCGCTCGTCCTGGAGGGGATGACGAACGCCGTGCCGGCGGACACGTACTTCCTCGACTGGGAGCGGCGCGGCGACGACGGCCTCGTCGAGAAGGGGCGCGCGCCCCTGCCCGTGAAGGAGCCGTTCGTCCTGCGCACGAGGAGCGAGAGGCCGGGGTTCGTCTGCGTCGAGGCGAACGTCGTCACGAAGGACGGCAAGCGCGTGCCCAAGAACCACAAGTGGGAGAAGCGCGTCTTCTTCATGGGCGGCGCGGGCGTCGCGCCGCACGCCGTGAAGGGCGGGCGGGAGCCGGCGGACTACGAGGCCTTCTGGCGGTCGGTCGAGAGGGAGCTCGCCGCCGTGCCGGTCACCGCCACGCGGCGCGAGGTGCCGTGCGCGGACAAGGCCGTCCGCCTCTACGCGGTGACGGTCGCCTGCGCCGGGCCGCG
>ONTV01000078.1 GCA_900320855.1 uncultured Lentisphaerota bacterium | reverse complement strand
TGCTGCCGTTGGCGGTAAGCGTCTTGGCGTGGTGCCGGCGGCGCAATGTCGGCGTGTTGACCTGGGCGCTTCGCATCGTGCCGGTTGCAGCTGTTTCCTTATGTCCTTGTCCGGTCTTCATCTACGCGGGTTGGATCGGCGGCTTTTGCTTCATGGCCTTTCCGCCGTTGGCCGTGCTTGCGCTGATTCCGCTCGTGGCGATATGCGTCATGATCGTCCGCTGGCCGGGATGGCGGGTGAAGGCGCCGAGGAACCGGTGGCTGAGAGGCGCGTTCTGGGGGGCTTATGCCTGCGGCAGCTCCGTTGGCGCGCTGGCGTTGACGGTCGTGGCTTCGGCGGTTGGCTTCGGCGGGGTTATGGCTTACGCTTGCCGGACCATCGACTGTTCGTATACGACGCAGGGCGAGATGGCCGGCGGGCCGCGACGAGCCGCGTCGTTCGCCAAATGGCTTCCGCCTGAGGCGACGGACATCCGCTATTACAGCCAGGAGACGTATGGCACGTGTACGGAACGCCTGACCTGTCGCTGCAAAGAGGCGGACATGATCCGATTTGCGCAGGGCCACGCCTATCCACTTGCGACGAATGCGTTTACGATGCTGGAGTACGCCTTGTCCGAGAGCGCGTCCGGCGGAAGCGCCGAGTATCGTCGCTGGGAGGAACGCCGGTTGACGGCAGTTCGTGTGGCGGAGAATGGCGTCTCATCCTCGTGCTCGACCTGGACACGCATGAGCTGACGGGCTACCATTGGGGGCGTTGGCTCTGACGACAGCGGGGCAACGAGGTCTCTTTCGTCACGGGCAGACTGCATCATCTTCACGAATCAGGCATCAAGTTCCGGATTCGCGAAAACGCCGCGAAGGCCAATTGAACCCATCTGCGCTTGCGGACGGGGCAAGTCCGCCCCTCCCGAAAAGGGCGAATCCTTTCGTTCCCGCGAAGAGACGGAAGGGACGCGTGCCCTATGGCATTCGCTTCGCGGACAGCCTTCGGATGGGGGATAGTGTCACGTCCGGCCCTTGCAACAGCCTCTCTTCGTGAATCGCGTTCGCGCGCATTCAATCCAGCGCAGAGGTCGCCGCGAGGCCAAGATCATGTGCCGTGGCCGACAGGACGCCGCCCTCCGACAAGGAGCCGTCCCCCGGCAGGACGCCGTCCCGCGAGGCCGACGCCGCCCGGCGCACGATGACCTGCACGAGCCCTCGAAACGTGCGCTGGAACGGCTGCTGAAGGCCGTCCCTGTCTGTCGGATCTCCGTTGCAGACGCCCGCAAGGGCATACGGCCCCGACACGGCGAAGTCGATCCGCACGTCCGCGTTCGGCACGACCGTGCCCGCCGCGTCCACGAGCGCGACCTTGAAGTAGGTCAGCTCGTCCCCCGAAAAGGACGGCTCGCGTTCGAGTCGGAGCGCGACAGGCTTTCCCGCCGTTCGCCGGACGGCCTCCACCCAGACCGCACCGTTCTTGTAGGCGACGAGCCGAATCTCTCCCGGCCAATACGTGATGTCATTCCATTCGAGCGTGTAGACGCCCTTCGGCTTGTCCTTCTTTCGGACGCCTTGCGAGACGCCGTTCACGAACAGCTCGGCCGCATCGCCGCTCGTGTAGCCCCAGACCGGCGTCCGCGCGCCTTCGCGCCCCGGCCATGTCCAATGCGGCAGGAGATGCGCCGTCGGAACGTCCGGGCGCCACTGCGCGCGATAGGCGTAGAACCTGTCCTTCGGAAAGCCCGCGAGATCGCAGACGCCGTAGTAGGAACTGCGCGCCGCCGCACCGTGCGGATCGGGCTCGCCGAGATAGTCGAACCCCGTCCAGACGAACTCGCCGTAGACTTGCGGATACCTGTCCTGATGGAAGAACTCGACATCGGGGTGGTAGTTGGTCGGACGCTGGGCAAAGATGTCGTAGCTCGACACCTGGCGGTCGCGCATACCGGCTTCGGCCTTGAACGGACGCGGGCGCCGCGCGAAGCCGTCCGGCAGCGGGAAGAAGTACGTGTCGCGCGACGACACCATCGAGCTCGTCTCCGTGCCCAGCACGCCCTTGTCGGGGAAGAGCCGCAACAGTTCGCCGTAGTCGTCAGGACGATAGTTCGCGCCGTAGATGTCCGCCCGGGCTGCGAACCCGTTCGTGTACGCCCCCGCGAAATCGATGCCGTACGTGACGGGCCGCGTCGGATCCTCGCGGTGGGCGATGTCCACGAGTTCACGGGCGATTGCGGCCCCCGCCTGCGGCGCCTCCTTCTGTTCGGGCAGCTCGTTGCCGACCGACCAGGCGATGACCGACGGATGGTTGCGGTCGCGGCGGATGAAGTCGACGAGATCGCGCACGTGCCAGGCCGGAAAGTGCTTCGCGTAGTCCGCATGCCGGATCTTGCTCCGCGTCCAGACATCAAACGCCTCGTCCAAGACCATCATCCCCATCTCGTCGCAGAGCCGCAACAGTTCGGGCGCGGGCGGATTGTGCGCCGTGCGAATCGCGTTTGCGCCCATGTCCTTCAGAATCCGAATCTGCCGCCGGATCGCCGCCGAATCGACGGCCGCGCCCAGCGCCCCCAAGTCATGATGCAGACAGACGCCGTTGATCTTCAAGTGGCGCCCGTTCAGGAAGAAGCCCTCCGACGGACGAAACGCCGCCTGGCGAAAGCCGAAGCGTTCCTCCACCGCGTCGATGACCGCGCCACCGCGCACGACCTCCACGCGCGCGGTGTAGAGGTTCGGCGCGTCAACATCCCAAAGACGTGGCCGCGCGACCGAGAATCCCGTTTCGCCAAGGATGCTCCGCCGAATCTCGACGCCCTCCGTTGGGCCGTCCAGCTCGACGTCGATTGAGACGTCTCCGCCGTCCATCGTGCGGATGCAGACGCCATTTTCACGCACGCGCGTCGCCGCCGTCTCGACAAGACGGACGTTTCGGTAGAGTCCGCCGCCCGTGTACCAGCGCGACGAGCCCGTCTCGTTGACGCAGCGGACGGCGACCACGTTCGTCTCGCCGACGGGCCTGAGATACGGCGTCACGTCCACGGCGAACGACGCATACCCGAACGGACGTGACGCGACGGCACAACCGTTGACGAACACCGTCGTCCCGCTCATCGCGCCGTCGAATTCCAGCCGCGCCGCCGCCGCGCGCCCCGTGACGAACCGACGACGGTAAACGCCCGTGCCGAAACACGGGAGGCCACCCATCCGCAGGTGATAGCGACTGTCGAACGACGCGCCGATGCCCCAGTCGTGCGGCACGCGCACCGTCGCCCAAGACGCATCGTCGAAGTCTTCAAGGACGGCGTTGCCGTCTTCCTTCGCCACCTCCCACCAGGGCGAGCCGCCGAAATGCCGGAACCGCCAGCCATCGCGCCAGTCCGTCACCGTGCGCGCCGACGCGACGAGGCCGAGCCCGCACGCGCAGCAGAAGAGAAAGCCGCCTTTCACCACCGTCATTTCTTCCAGAGCTCCGGCACGTCCGGCGGCAGCGTCAGCCATTCCGGGTGCTCACGCACGCCCTCCGCCTCGCGCATCGGCAGCTTCCGGCGCGGCGTGGCGACGAGCCCCATCTGCGCGACCGGCACGCGCGAGAAGTCGGGTGCCGACGTCCGCGCGTCCAAGAGCCACGAACCCGCGTCGCCGCCGTGCTTCCGCCATGTCGCCCAGCTGACGCGGCCTTTCTCGCGCGTGCCGTCAGGAAGCGTGACGTCCGAGACCAGGTTGACCCTGACGTCGTTCGTCCCCGAGCAGATCGCGTTCGCGGCGAAGACGTTGGCCGTCAGGTCGCAGTCGCGCAGGCGGGCGTAGACGGCCGTCGGCTGGTCGGGGTAGAAGAACTGGTTGTCGCGCACGACGTTGCCGCGCATGACGGTGCCGCCCGGGAGGAACGGGTCGTCCGGCGAATGGGCGAGCGACGGGAAGTTCGTCCACGCGGGCTGGACGTCCACGACGGCGTGCCACTCGCGCGAGATGGCCTTCTGCCGCTGCGTGACGAAGTAGCCGTTCGTGTCGGCGTTCCAGCCCTGAACCTGAATCTGGTCCAGCCACCCTTCCTTGCCGGCGTTGGAAATGAAGATGTTGTTGGTGATCGTGATGTAGCGGGCGTTGTGCAGGTTCAGCGCGGCGAGGTTCGCGCGCTCGACGACGTTCCCGTACACCTCGACGCCGCCGATTGCCTCGTCGAAGTGGATGCCGCTCGCGAAGAAGCCGAACTTGTACGCGCCCTCCCGCGTCGCGTAGCCGACGGAGTTCGAGATGCGGTTGTAGCGGATGACCGTCCCCGCGCCGTTGACCCAGCCGCCGCCGTAGATGGCGCCCGTGTCCTCCATCTCCAGGTTGACGTCGCGGATCACGTTGTACTCGATCGTGTGCAGACGTCCTCGATGGATGAGCGCGGCGCGCGGCATGTCGTGGATGAGACAGTGGGCGACCGTCGTGCCCTGCCCCGCGATCAGCACGCCGATGCCGTGGCGGTCAACGCGGCCCGTGTGGTGGATGTAGCAGTTCTCGATGCGGTTGCGGCTCCGTTCCAGCGACGTCGGCTCGCCGCCGCTCAGGCTGATGCCGTGCGCCCCGATGTCCCAGATGTCGCAGTCCGCCACCACGCACCGCGTGGCGCGCGCGATCTGGACGGCGCTCCCGAAGAAGCCGCCAATGTCATGGAATCGGCAGCCGACGACGCGCAGGCGCTCGGCGTCTTCCGCCCGCAGCCCCTCGTCGGCCTCCGCAATCTCCAGGCCGATGACGTCGACGTTCGCCACGCCCTTCAGGCGAAGAACCGGCCCGCCCGACGGAATCGACACGACGCCCGCGTTGGGGTCTTCGCCCTTCGGCGGAATGAAGTGAATCTTGCCCGCCGCGCGGTCGCAGTACCACTCGCCGGGCGCGTCCAGCTCCTCGCGCAGCCCCTCCAGGATGTAGCGGTCGCCCGGACGCGCCTCGAAGCGCAAGCCGTGGCTGAGCGTCAGGCGGCGCGTCGTCGGATCCCACGCCGCAATTTTCCGCTCCTCGTTGATCCAGTTGTACTGGGGAAAGATGTCGACGAGGCCCTCTTCGGGACAACGCCACGTCCGCGCGTCCTTCTCGCGCACGGTGAAAGCCTGCCGCGACGCGCCGGGACACGCCGCGTACATCCCGATCGGCGTGCCGTCCACATACGCCCAGCCGCCCGAATACGGCAAGGCCGGGTCTGCGTTGGGCCAACGCGCACGAATCATCCGGCGGCCATTGAAGAACAGGAGTTCGGGCACCTGCGCGAGACCGAACGCGGACACGTCAGCCGTCCAGACGTCGGCACGCCCGTTGAAGCCCTCCTTACGCCAATCCCGGATGCGCCGACTGCCCAGGAGCCCGCTCCCCGGCTCGCCAAAGACGGTGAGCCGCCCCCACCCGGCGCGCGCATGACGCGCATCCAGCTCAACCGGCCCGGACACGCGCCACAGGCCGGACGGCACGCGAACGACAATCGCACGTGACGGATCTTCCGTCCGCTGCCGTTCGACGGCTCGGAGCGCGGTATCGAACGAGCACGTCCCGTCCGTCCGCGTCTCCACGCGCAGCATCAGCGGCTCGCCCGCGTTCAGCGTCCCCACCGCCAAGAGCAATCCGCCGGCCAAGACGCAACCGTCAATCAAAAATCTCACGTATTTCATCATTTCCTTTTCTTCCAGTTGCTTTTCACGACGATTTCCGCCATCGGATGTTTCGCCGCAATAAGTTCGCGAATTTTCCGCAGTCCGTTCTCAACGCCCTTCGGCGGCTGGTCGAACGGCGAATTGTGAGCCCCCACACGCACGACGAACCGCTTGGCCGAATAGCCTTCCAGTTCGCCGTTCTCCAGACGCCAGATGACGTGCTGCGTCGCGTCGCCCACCACCCGCAGGTCAAGGTCGCACGGTCCCGGGTCGGCAAGCGGCGCCGTGCGGTCTCCGACCCAGACCGTCGCGAACCCGTTCGTCGGCGCCTGCAGCACGGAGAGGCGATGCGCGTGCAGGGCCTCCAGCCACGGACGCTCGCCCGTGCGCGGCACGGAACAGACGCCCAGCTTGCCGTCCGCCTCCGTCACCGAGGCGTCCACGCGCGGCGCGAACAGCGACGGAATCGGCAACGACCCGTCCCCCGCCAGGATACAGTTGAGAGACGGAATGAGCGCGTTCGCCCAGATCTCGCGACCGGGGCCCGCCGGATGCAGGCGGTCGGGCATGATCTCCGCCGGCAGCCGCCCGTCGTCCGTCAGGAACTGGGCGTTGAAGTCGATCCAGATGACGTGCCGACCGTCCGCGAACTCGCGGATGCCCCGGTTGACCCGCGCGTTGCGCCGCCGCAAGGGAGAGTCCGCCGTCGCCGCGCGCGGGAAGATCGGGTGCAGGACGACTTTCGCGCCCGGCTGGCGTTCGCGCAGCGCATCAAGGATCGCGCGGATGCCGAGAATGGTGTCGATCGGCGTCTCCTCGGCGAGCGGACGATGCCCCGTGTTGTTGGTCCCGATCATGAGGACGACCGCCCGCGCCCGATAGCCGTCGAGCTGCCCGTGGCCGATGCGCCAGAGCACGTGTTCGGTGCGGTCGCCGCCAAAGCCGAGGTTGAGCGCGCGGTAGGGCTCGCCCGCAAAGTACTTCTCCCACCAGGCGCGCCCCTCGACGTCCCAGCCGTGGGTGATGGAGTCGCCGAGAAAGACCACCGCGCTGCCGCCGGCCTTCACGAGCGCGTCCTTCTCCTTTAGGCGCGACCACCACCAGCCGCGTCGGTCTTCGCTCTGGGGACAGGCCCTGAGCGCCGGGATCTCGACGGCCGCCGCCGCCCGGGAGGGGCCTGCGGCGCAGAGGAGCAGGGCTGCGGCAACGAGGAGGTTTCGCATGCGCCTCACTCCTCTTCGCCGAGATAGATGGCGAAGCGATAGCCGAAGATCGTGTTGCTTTCGGTCGTCTTGGCCGCGCCTCGCATGGCCGCGCGCGAATCGGACGGATACGACTGGTAGCCGCCGCCGCGGTAGCCGCGCTGCGTCCCGGACGTGACGCCGGCAGGGTCGGTCGCATCCGGCAGGGCTGCCGCGGCGAACCAGTCGAGCACCCACTCGTTCACGCTGCCGTGCATGTCGTAGAGCCCCCAGGCGTTCGGCGCCTTGCTGCCGACCGGCCCCGGGCCGTACTGGTCGCCGTCGTCCTTCGGGTCTGTCCAGGACGTCGTCGCCTCATCGTACTTCATCGAGTTCTTCTTGAGCCGGGCGACCGAGTAGACGCCGGTGCCGGCCGCCGGGTCAGATCCGTCCGGATCCACGTCCTTGACCTGATCGGAGACGAGATCCGTCCCGTCATGGAACGTGTGCGTCGATCCGGCGCGGCAGCAGTATTCCCACATCGCCTCCGTCGGCAGGTCGACCAGCAGTCCCGTGTCCGCGACGTGCCGACGGAACCAGCCGACGAGGCTGATCTTGTTGGCGTCCATGTGGTTGTAGTTCGAGAACTCCGTGACCGAAGGGATCTCGTAGACGGCGTGACCCGTCGCCGGCCAGTCGATGCCCTGCGCGACCGAGCCGCGCAGGGACTCGTAGGAGCAGTTCGTCGACGGACGGTTGCCGGTCGCCGTGGACTTGCCGTAGGCCGCGTTCGGCCACCACGCCTTGATCTGGTAGAACTGCTGCGCCGTCACCTCGAAGACGCCCATGTAGAACGGCTTGGTGAGCGTGACCTGGTGCTGTTTCTCGGCCCCCTTCTTATTTTTCACGTTCCACGTGTCCGGCTCCGCGCTGGGAGAGCCCATCGTGAACGTCCCCGGCTCGATGCGGCGGAACACCATCTTCGTGCGCTTGTACTCGTCGTCCCACTGGCCGTCGCCGTCCGTGTCGATCACCGTCGCGGAATAGGAGACCGGCCAGGGCTTCGCCGCCTCGCCGTTGACCGCGCCCTCGGACATGTCGATGATGAGGTACTTGCGCGACTCGACGTCCGCCGCCGTCAGCGTCACCGTGAGGTTCGCGAGCTCGCGGCGCGCGACATACGCCGTCTTCGCCGGGTCCCAGACGATGCGATGCTCGCCGGCGCCCACGCCGTAGCGGTCGCCCGAGAACGACGACGCCGGGACCGTCAGCGTCTCCTCGCCGTTCTTCAGCGTCACGTCGATGTCATAGGTCCTGCCCTCCGTCTCCAGAAGGCGGTAGTCGATGTTGACCTTCGCGTTCCACGGCCACTGCTGCCGCACGACCACCTTGTCGATCGTTCCGGCATGAGCGCCAAGGGCCATCGCCGCCGCGCCAACCAAACTGACCATGCTCGTGTTCATCATTTGTTTCCTTTTTGCTGTTTTATGTGAATCCTGTTGATCCTATCGAAGAAAAACACCTGTTCGGCCGGCATCCTTTTCATCGAATGAAAATCACCACGCCACCGGGCACGACCTCGAAGTTCACCGCCGCGTCGCCGGCGACGACTTCGTGCGCACCGTTTTCGAGACCGCTCCACGCGAACCAGCCCGGCGCCTCGACCGCCACGGCTTCGCCGCCGTCCAGCGCCACCGACTCAACGCCCTCCGGGACGGGGATCACCGCGCGTCCATCCTTCCGCCGCCGCCAGCGGCGCGTGGCCGTATTCGGCACACACCGCGCCGACCGACCATTCGCGCCGCGCACAAGGCCCAGCGTCGCCGTCTGTCCGAGGTTGTCTACCGCCGCGCCCGCCGCGTCCGTGAACGCCAGCGCGAGCGTCACCACCCGCTCTGACGCCTCGTCTTTCGGCAGGACGAACTCGACCGAAAGGACGTCCGCGCCGTCCGGCACAGGAACCGCCGTCGTCTCGCCGCAGTCCGACGTGACGGCCAGCGTCGCCGCGACCGCGCCGATCGGCCAGACGACAGGAATCTCCATCCGTTCGTCCGTGATGGTCTTCCACAGGAGCGACCGACTGGGATCCGTGCAGACGTAGACGCCGGATGCCGAACCGACGACATTCTCCGCCCCCCTTGCCGCGCCAACCGCCAGCAGGGCGGACAGCGCCATCACCGTTTTCTTTTGCATTTCCTGTTTCCTTTCTTTTGTGCTGAAAGCGTCCGTCATCGCCGCACACCCGCACGCGAGACGTCCAAAGGCCGAAAGCCGCCAGCAAATGCGGGCGAATCAGGCCGCAGCCGAAAGTCCCGTTCGGCGGCGTCGACAAACTTCGGATCGACCGCCGCGCCCAGCAGGTCGTTCCCCTCGCGCTGCCACGCGGCAAACGGCACACCCGCGCGCAGATTCGTCTCGCCGCCCTCGTTCCACCAGAGATTGCCCTGAAAGACGATGCGCGCCTTGCCCTGCGCCGTCCCCTCGCTCCTGAGCAGCGCATGGTCTTCGCCGCGCTTCGCCAGGTTCCAGAGGACGATGTTGTCCAGGAACGCAAGCGAAAGGTGGCGTTCCCCTTTCGTGACGGCGATCTGGTCGCGATCCGAATAGGCGAAGATGTTGTTTCGCACGACGTTGTTGCGTCCGTAGTGCTGATGGAAGCCGCCGTCAAACGTATCGTGGACAAGGTTGTTCTCGAAGACGACGCCTTCCGTGCCCTCGTCCGCATAGAGCCCCCATCCGCCGTAATGACGCGCCTTCACGTTCGCAATGACGTTGTTGCTGACGACGGTGCCGTGCGACGTGCCGAGCGTGTAGACGCCGGCCAAGTCGCTCATCACGCCCCTGCCGAGGTTGCGGATGCGGTTGAACGCGATCTCGTTGCGCTGCGCGACGCTGCCGCGATAGCCCCAGACCCAGCCGACGCTCACGCCGCTGTAGAGGATGTCATGGATGTCGTTGTAGACGACCTTCGTGTCGGAGACGTGCGTGAGGAGAACGCCCACGCCCTCGGCGTTGACCGTGCCCGCGTCCGCGATCTCGCAGTCGGAGACCTCAAGGAACGCGACCGCGCGCGGCGAGCGGTCGAACACCGGCGGACACGGCAGGTTATCGTCCCTCGGCGACACGCGCGGGTCCCCGATCGTGTAGTCGGGGTTGCGCTCCGTCCGCCCGGCAAAGACGCCGCCGGCGCCGAGATCGGTGAGCGTGCAGCGCGTCAGGACGTTGCTCATCGAACCGTCCGCGATCCGAAAGGCGTACCCGCCCGTGTGCCGGACGCGGCAGTTTGCGAAGCGGACGTTCCGAGCCGCAACGAGCGTCACCGCGCCCGGCGCCCGGTACGCCGCCTGGTAGGCGTTGGCGCGCGACCGTCCGTCCGGCGCGGCCGGGTCGTCGTCCTGCACGGCCGTCGCCTCGAAGCCGACGTTCTCGAAGACGACGTCGCGCACGTGCGCCCCCGCGTCGGGATCGCCCGCGAGGCGCACGAGCTCGCGCAGCCCCGCCGTCGGCGCGAGCGCGCGGAAATCCGCCAGCGTCTCGCCCGGCCGCGAACGGTAGCGGATGCGTCCGGCCCGTTCGTCATACAGCCAGTCGCCCGGCGCCGTGAAGCCGAAATCGACGTTCTCGAAGCGCACGAGCGCCGGAGCGCCCGGATTGTCCCATCGCGTATAGCCCGGCTGGCGCTCGTTCGTGTCCAGCTCAAACGTCCCGGTCGCCGCGTCAAACGACGTGACGACCTGCCGCGAGCAGGTCCACTTGACGATCGTGACGAGCTTGGCCGCCGGCCAGTCCGTCTGCGCGGCCGCCGCCGGCAGCCCCTCGACGGCGAACGTGTTGCGGTATCTGAACGGGCCGCCCGCCGGCCGCGCGGCCTGCTCGGCGCGGACGAAGCGCGCGAACCCGTCCTTCGGCCAGACGGAACGCCCCGCGCGCCGCCCGTTCGTCCACAGCTGCTCGAAGCGGACGAGCGCCCCGTCCGCGCGGCGCGGCGCCGGACACGACCACGTGCCGTCCGGCTCGGCGCGCCAGCCCGCCAGCTCCTCGC
>ONTV01000009.1 GCA_900320855.1 uncultured Lentisphaerota bacterium | reverse complement strand
GGTCGTGTACTTCCTGCTCGCATCTGGGTCGCTGCAGACGATGTTCGAACGGCGCGCAACGCCCGTCGCGGTCACGCCCGTGAGCGCGGACATCGCCGCGTCGTCGAAGCCGTTGTCCGTCACGCCTCCCGCTGGACCGATCCAGATCGCCGTCATGTCAGGCCTGCGTGTCCGCTGAACAAGCGCTCTGCGTTCGTCGGGCGTCAGGTAGAACGCATTCAGGAACATTACGACCTTGTAGTCGCGGGGATTGTCGATGTAGTCCTCGAGGGAAAGGAGGTCGAACGGAATGCCGGTGCGATTCAGGTAGAGGAGCGAGGTCTGGTAGAGGTTCCACGTGAATGGCGAGCCATCGCCGCCGTCGCGGCCCCGGCGCTCGCCGCCGCCGTCTGGTGCGCGATCCACCGTTCGCAGTTGCGGTCGCGCGCGAGCAGCACGTCCTCGGCCAGCGGATCGATCTCGTCGCGGATGACGGACGGGTTCGCGATGGCCGCCGAGAGGCCCGCGCGCTTCGCGAGCGCGTACATCGCGCTGTTGAGGACAGGCCGGTTCGGCAGTCCGAAGCTCACGTTCGACACGCCCAGAACCGTGTTGACGCCCAACTCCTCCGTAAGGCGCCGCACCGTCTCGAGCGTGACGACCGCCGCCTGCGGATCGGCCGAGACGGCCAGCGTCAGCGCGTCGAAGACGAAGTCATCCGTCGTGAAGCCGTATTTCGCGCCCTCGGCAAGGATGCGGCGCGCGATCGCGAGCCGCCCGTCGCTCGTCGCGGGAATGCCGTCCGCGTCGAGGCACAGCCCGACGAGCGCGCCGCCGTACTTCTTCACGCGCGGGAAGACCGCGTCCATCGACTCCCGCGTGCCGTTCACCGAGTTGACGAGCGGCTTGCCGTTCACGTGGCGGAGGGAACGTTCGAGGGCCTCGGAGTCGGCCGTGTCGATCTGGATCGGGCAGGCCGCGACGCTCTGGACGGCCTGCACCGTCGCGTCGATGAGCGCGGCCTCGTCCAGCCCTGGCACGCCGCAGTTGACGTCCAGCACCTCCGCGCCCGCGTCGACCTGCTTGACGGCCTCGCGCAGGACATAGGCGACGTCGCCGCGCGCGTAGGCCTCCTTGAGAAGCTTCTTGCCCGTCGGGTTGATGCGCTCGCCGATGACGAGGCCGCCGTGCGGACGGAGCGTGACGACGTCCGTGCCGCTGGAGACGACCGTGCCGCGCACGGCGGCGGGACGCGGCGCGGCGGACGCGACCAGGCCCGCGGACGTCACGGCGCGGATGTGGTCCGGCGTCGTGCCGCAGCAGCCGCCGACGACGGACGCGCCCGCGCGCACGAGCGCGGCAATGTGCGCGGCGAACGCGGCGGGCGTCTCGGAGAAGACCGTCCGCCCGTCCACGAGGCGCGGCATCCCGGCGTTCGGCTTGACGATGATCGGCTTCGTCGAGACCTTCGCGAGGCGCTCGACGAACGGGAGCATCTTGTCGGGCCCGAGGCCGCAGTTGAAGCCGTAGGCCGCGACGCCCAGCGACTCCAAAAGCGCGGCGACGCATTCGACCGATCCGCCCGTGAGGAGCTGGCCGTTCTCGCCGAGCGCCACCGTCACGTAGATCGGGCACGCGAGCGTCTCTTTCGCCGCGAGGACGGCCGCCTTCACCTCGTAGACGTCGCCCATCGTCTCGATGAAGACGAGATCGGCGTCCGCGCCGAGGCGCATCGTCTCGGCGAAGGCGTCGTAGGCCGCGTCGAAGTCGAGGTCGCCCGCCGGCTTCAGGAGACGGCCCGTCGGCCCGACGTCGAGCGCGACCTTCGCCGCGCCGGACGCGCGCGCGTTCGCGAGCGCGGCGGGGATGAGGTCGGCGAGCGCGTGCGGGCCGTGGTACTTGAGGCGGTTTGCGCCAAAGGTGTTCGAGAGGACGATCCCGGAACCGGCCGCGACATAGGCGCGGTGAACCGCCGTGATCGCCGCCGGGTTCTCAAGGTTCCAGTCGCAGGGGTCCTTGCCGACGGGAAGCCCCGCCGCCTGGACCATCGTGCCGAACCCGCCGTCCAGGAATGTCAAGCCGCTTTCGTTCATCGCTCGCCTCGTCTGTCCGTTGAAACGTGCGACACATTATACCAAAATGTCGCAGCCAGACGTGGTGACAAAACACACGGCGCGCGCGGCGACTTTGGTGTCTCCGGCGCGAGCGGCTCCCCGCGCCGCAGCGGCGGATAAGGAGCCAGCCGGCCATTGCCTAGTCAGGAAATCGGGGATAAGGGTATCACCCCGGCAGGCAGAGGCCGCCGTCCACCATCAGCGTCGCGCCCGTGATGTAGCGTCCGGCGTCCGACGCCAGGAGAAGCGCCGCGCCGGCGGCGTCCTCGGGCACGGCGTAGTCGTGCATCGGAATCGCCGCCGTAACCTTCGGCCCGTAGACGGGGTCGGCGAGGCAGTCGCGGTTTCGGTCGGTGTTGAAGACGCCCGGACAGAGGTTGTTGACCGTGATCCCCTCCGGCGCGACCTGACGCCCGATGCCGCGCACGAGGTTCTCCTGCGCCGCCTTCGTCGCCGCGTAGACGCACATGTCCGGGTGCGGACGCCGCTCGTTCACCGAGCCGACGACGATGAGGCGCCCCCACTTCTGCGCCTTCATCTTCGGATAGCAGCGCTGGAACATCCGGAGCGTCGCGAAGAAGTTGACCTGCATCTCCTTCTGCGCCTCGTCGAGCGGGAACTCCGTCCACGGGATCTTCGCCTGGATCGAGGCGTTCGCGACCAGGATGTCCGGCAGACGGCCCTCGGCCGCGAGGCGGTCGAAGAACGCGTCAATCGCCGCCGGGTCGGCGAGGTCGCAGACCTTCGTGTTGTGGCGAATCACCGTGGCGCCGTACTCCTCGAACGCATCGCCGATCGCCTTGCCGATGCCGCGCGTCGAGCCGGTCACAAGCGCGGTCTTGCCGGTCAAGTCAAACTTCTCCTTCAGCATGGTTGCCTCCTCTTTTTCGTTTCCATGTCCCTTGCAGGACTGATGGCGCGAATTATACAAAATTCCGGCGCGAAGAAGAAGAGCACTTTCGGCAAAACAATCTCATTCTTTCGGCAATGCGCGCGGCGCGGCAAGCCGAACGGCCTTCCAGAACGCCTGCCCGTCGGCGACCAGGTCTTTGAGCGTCTCCTTGCGGGCGAGGATCTCGTCCACGCGTTCCTCGATCGTGCCCGCCGTGACGAAGAGGTGGACGAAGACCGTCTTCGTCTGTCCGAGCCGATGCGCGCGGTCCGTCGCCTGGCTCTCGACCGCCGGATTCCACCAGCGGTCGTAGTGGATGACGTGCGTCGCCTTCGTGAGGTTGAGGCCGAACCCGCCCGCCTTGAGCGAAAGAATGAAGACGCCGGGCAGGCGCGTGGCCTGGAAGCCGCGCACGAGCGCCGTGCGCTGCGCCACGGAGAGGCCTCCGTGGAGAAACGGCACGCGCCGTCCGAACCGCTTCGCGAGCGCGGTCTGCAGCGTCGCGCCGACTTTCGTGTACTGCGTGAAGACGAGCGCCGACTCGCCGCTTTCGAGAATCTGCTCGACGAGGTCGAGGAGACGCAGAAGCTTGCCCGACTCCGCCGCGCCGTCGCCGTCACAGATGAGCTTCAGGCGCGTCAGAAGCGCGAAGGCGTCGCCCGGCGCCCGCGCACCCGACCGGTAGACCTCAAGCGCGTCCTCGTAGGCGCGCCGCTCGGACGGCAGAAGCTCGCAGTACTCGCGGATCTCGCGCTTCGGCCCGAGTTCGTCGGCGACGCCCGCATCCGTCTTCAGGCGGCGCAGGACAAATGGCTCCAGCGCGTGCTTCAGCCGCTGGGCGGCGCGTCCGTGCTCGTCGGCGGCAATGGGCTTCGCGAACCGGTCGGCGAACGCCTTGCGCTCGCCGAGGAATCCCGGATTCAGGAACTCCTCCAGCGACCAGAGGTCGGCGACGGAGTTCTCGATCGGCGTGCCCGTGAGCGCGAGCCGCTTCGGCGGCGTCAGCGCCCGCACGGCGCGCGCGACCTGCGTGTCGGGGTTCTTGATCGCCTGTGCCTCGTCGAGGACAAGCCCCGCCCACGCAATCGACGCGAACGCCAGTTGCTCGCGCACGAAGAGCGTGTAGCTCGTGAGGACGACGTCCGCCGCCAGGACGGCCCGCCGAAAGCCGCTTGCGACGTGCCGTCGGTCGCCCTGGTGGACGTAGACGCGCAGCCCCGGCGCGAAGCGCGCGAATTCGTGCGCCCAGTTCGCGAGAAGCGTCAGGGGCGCGAGAATCAGGACGGGTGCGGCGTCCGATCCGGACGTGGACGGCGGCGGACGGGTCGACAGGATCCAGGCAATGGTCTGAACCGTCTTTCCGAGGCCCATGTCATCCGCGAGGAGCGCCCCAAAGCCGTGTTCCGTCATGAACCGAATCCACGCGACGCCGTCGCGCTGATAGCCGCGAAGCGTCCCGACAAGGCCCGCAGGCGCCGTCGCCGCGTCCGCGCCGCCGCACGTCCAACCCCGTGCGCCGTGTTCCCGGTTCCGAAGCTCCTCCACGAGGCCCCGCACCCAACCGTGCGCGGCGACTTCCTCCAGTTCCAGTCTGCCGACGTGGCCAAGGCCGAGCGCAAAGGCGACGGGATTCGCCTTTCGTCCGACGCCGCGCTCCAGCGCACGCAGCGCCTCCTTCAGAATGCTGCGGTCAACCTCGATCCAGCGGTTGCGGAAGAAGACGAGCGTCGAACCCTGGTCCAGCAGAAAGCGAATCTCGTCCGCCGTGACGGGCTCGCCGGCGACGCGGACGACGAGCTTGACGCGCGCGGCGGGTGCGGACGCGGCAGACGGCGTCTCGTCCGCCTCGATCATGGCTGAGGCGACGATTGACGCGGACAGATCGACGCCCGCGACGCCATAGCCCGCGTCCCGCAGGTTGCGCGCGCCACGCCGCACGAAGTCCTCGGCCTCGGCGCGCGTCAGCTCGACGGAAAGGACGGGGCCTGTCCCCTCGGCGTGGGGGCCTGTCCCCAGCCGGAGGCCGCGCAAGGGCCCGAAGACATACGCCGCCTGGCCGAGCGCCTTCAGCCCCGCACGGCCGCGCGGCACGGCGCAGGAGACGGAAAATGCGCCGTCCGCCGAGACGGACATCTCAAAGCGGATTGCCGCGCGTGCCGTCCGGTCTTCGGCGGCATTTCCGCTCCAGGCCGCCAGCTCGGCGGCAAAGGCGGCGCATTCGGCGTCATCCCAGCGCACGAGGCCCGTGCGGCTCTTGAGGGCCATCATCCAGGCGTCGTGCAGCGTCTCGTGCCGATCCTCCTCCGCATCTTCGGTGAGACGCGTCATCGCCGCCTCGCGCACGTATTCGTCAACCCAGCCGTCCAGCCCCGGATCGTCCGAAAGGCCACGCCAACGGGCGTGCCAGCCGTCCTCCTCCTTCACGAGACAGGGATAGAAGTTCCCGTCCGCGATCAGCTGCGACGCCGCGCGCTGCTTGGGGCTGAGGCGACTCACCCCCGGTATCCGTCAAGGACCGTCTGCTTCGGGCGCTTCGACTGGCGCGGATAGTCGAGCGTGTAGTGGAGGCCGCGCGACTCGTGGCGCTTCCGCGCGGACTTCACGATCAGCTCCGCGCAGACCGCGAGGTTCCGAAGCTCCAGCGTGTCGGGCGTGACGAGATAGCGGAAGTAGTAGTCGTGGATCTCGCGGCGAAGCGTGCGCAGGCGATGCGCCGCGCGCGCGAGGCGCTTGTTCGTGCGGACGATTCCCACGTAGTCCCACATGAGGCGGCGGATCTCGTCCCACATGTGCGAGACGAGGACGGCCTCGTCCGGCGGCACGGCGCTGCCGATCTTCCAGTCCGGAATAGAGGGGGCCTTCGGCCCTTGCTCCTTGCTCCTTCCTCCTTGCTCCTTGAATTTCTCCGCATACGGCCCCAGGCGCGCGGCCGTGAGGCGCGCGCAGACGAGGGCCTCCATGAGCGAGTTGGACGCCAGGCGGTTCGCGCCGTGCAGACCCGTGCAGGCGCATTCGCCGACGGCGGAGAGCCCGCGAATCGACGTGCGCCCGTCCGTCGTCGCCTGGATGCCGCCGCACGTGTAGTGCGCGGCAGGGACGACGGGGATAAGATCCTTCGCCATGTCGATGCCGAAGGAAAGGCACTTCGCGTAGATGTTCGGAAAGCGCGCCTTCAGGTAGTCCGCGCCCTTCTTGCGGATGTCGAGGAACATGCAGTCGTCGCCCGTGCGCTTCATCTCGGAGTCGATCGAGCGCGCGACGACGTCGCGCGGCGCGAGCGACCCGCGCGGATCGTACTTGTGCATGAAGGACTTGCCGTGCTTGTTGACGAGGACGGCCCCCTCGCCGCGCACGGCCTCGGAGATGAGAAAGCGCTTCGCCTGCGGATGGTAGAGGCACGTCGGATGGAACTGGATGAACTCCATGTTCTCGATCTTCGCGCCCGCGCGCCAGGCGAGCGCGATTCCGTCGCCCGTCGCCGTGTCGGGATTGCACGTGTAGAGATAGACCTTGCCGCAGCCGCCCGTCGCGAGAACCGTGTTCGGCGTGCGGATCGCGTAGATCTCGCCCGTCGGCTTGTCCAGGACATAGGCGCCGACGCACCGCTTCTCGCCCTTGAGGCCGATGCGGCTCGACAGGATGAGGTCAATCACGATCGTCTGCTCGCGCACCTCGATCGCCTTCTCGCGCTTCACGCGGCGGATGATCGCCGCCTCGCACTTCTCGCCCGTGATGTCGCCGGCGTGGAAGATGCGCCGCGCGCTGTGGCCGCCCTCGCGCGTCAGGTCCCACGAGCCGTCGGACTTCTTCGCGAACTTGACGCCGCAGTCGATGAGGTCCTGGATGCCGGCGGGCGCGTTCTCGCAGATCTCGTGGACCACCTCGCGGTTGCCGAGCCACGCGCCGGCGATCAGCGTGTCGCGCGCGTGCTTGTCGAAGGAGTCCGCCGGATCCGCTACGCTGCAGATGCCCCCCTGCGCGAAGTTCGAGTTGCAGTCCTGCAGCCGCGCCTTCGTCACGACGACGACCTTGCCGTAGACGGCGAGGTGGAGCGCGCTCATGAGGCCCGCCATGCCGGACCCGACGACGAGGTAATCACAGTCGACGATCTTCATTTCAGACTCCCGATTTCCGTCAGACGCCCGTCGAGCCGAATCCGCCCGCGCCGCGATCCGTCGCGTCAAGGATGTCCGCCTCGACGACCTGCGGCTGCGTGACGGGCGCGATGACGAGCTGCGCGATCCGGTCGCCCTTCTTCACGGCAAACGCCGCCTCGCCGAAGTTCGCGAGGATGATGCCGATTTCGCCGCGATAGCCCGAATCGATCGTGCCGGGCGTGTTCAGCACCGTCACGCCGTGCTTCAGCGCAAGGCCCGAACGCGGCCGGACCTGCGCCTCGTAGCCAGGCGGCAGGAGCGCGACCAGACCCGTCGGCACGAGCGCGCGACCGCCGCGCGGGATCTCGAGATCCGCGACGCTCCGCAAATCCATCCCCGCGTCGCTCGGATGAGCATACGCGGGGAGGACGGCATCGGGATGGACACGCTTGAACGCGAGCGTCATTCTTCCTCTTCCGGGTTCACGACCGAGGAGATCTCGCCCGGCTCGAAGCCGAGGCGCTCGAGATTCCACGTGCGCCAGCTTTCGGGGACCTGCCGCTGCTGGAGCATGGCGATCTCGTCGCGAATCTGCGAGCGGAGAACGGTCGCCTTCGCGGCGTCGCCCGGCACGCGGTCTTCGCAGACGACGAGGAGCGCGTGACCCGGCGAGGTGAGCGTGAAATCGGAGACTTCGCCCTTCTTGAGCTTCATCGCCGCACGGGCGACCGCCATCGCGTTCGCGATGCCGCTGTCCGTCCCCTGCCGAAGGTCGGAGACCGTGAACGTGAGATTCGTCGACACGCCCTTGACGGCCTCGACCGCCTTCGCGCCCTTCTTCGCAATCGCCTCGACCTGCGCCTTGAAGGCGTCCGCCTTCGCGTCACGAAGCGCGCGCGGACGAATCGCGTCCTTCGCCTCCTCGAACGTCGGCACGTGCTTCGGGCTCGTCTCGGCCTTCTCGATCAGCCAGACCGCGCGGTCGGAGCTCACGACCGCGTAGCGCAGGTCGTCCGTGTTCGGGTCGAGCTCCGCCACAGCTTCCGTGAAGTTCTTCGCGCCGGGGCAGATCTGGTACGTGCGCTTCATGAAGCCCTCCTGGTAGCCGCCGTCCGTCGCGAACCAGTCGCTCGTCTTGACCTTGAGGCCTTCCTCCTTCGCGATCTCGTCAAGCCGCGACGCGCCCTTCTTCGCCGCCTTCTGGGCGTAGGCGCGGTAGTTGAGGTTCGTCTCCAGGCACTGCACGGCGGCAATCTGGCGAAGTTCCTTCTCGATTTCCGCCTTCACGTCCTCGAACTTCTTCACGGTCTCGACGCCGTTCGTGTCCGTCGACGTGTACTTGTCGATCGTGACGTCGTAGCGGTCGCGCATCTCGTCTTCCGTCACGGGCAGACGCGCGAGCAGCTCCTTCTTCGTCGCGTCGAACTTCACGAAACGGATCTTCGTGCGCTCGGGCAGCTCCAGGCTCTTGCTGTTCTTCTCGTACCAGGCCTTCAGCGCCTTCTCGTCGACTTTGACGGCATCGGCGTCCTTCTTCGACTGGCTGAAGGTGGCGACCTTGACGGTGAACGTGTCCGTCATGTCCGCAACCGCCTGGTCAACCTCCATCGGCGACGCCCACGCCGCCGCGCCGAGGACGGCCTGACCGAGGCGCATGAGCGTGACGCGGCGCTTCAGGAACGCCTCGAAGCGCTCGGGCGACAGCCCGTTGTCGCGCAGCTCGCGCTGGTAGAGCGCAAAGCTGAAGCCGCCGTTCTGCTGGAAGGAGGGGTCGCGGCGGATGATCGCCTGCACCTCGGCGTCCGTCGCCACGACGCCCGCCTTCTCCGCGACGAGAAGCGCCGCGTAGTTCTCCCACGCCTGGCGGTTCGCGTCGCCCGCCTTCAGCTGGGTGTCGCGCGCCCGTCCGAAGCCGCGCACCTCCTCGGCCAGGGACGCGAAGAGCTTGGCATCGACCGCCTTTCCCGCAAGCGTGCCCGCATCGCCCGCCGTCTCGGACC
This sequence comes from uncultured Lentisphaerota bacterium, assembly GCA_900320855.1. Classification (GTDB taxonomy): domain Bacteria; phylum Verrucomicrobiota; class Kiritimatiellia; order RFP12; family UBA1067; genus UBA1067. The sequence continues at coordinate 16,548 of ONTV01000009.1, read as the reverse complement.
GCGACTCGCTGCCCAGGTCGGCGATGAGGAAGTCAAAGGCGAAGAAGGCGGAAATCGCGATGGCGAAAGCGCCCCAAAGCCAGCGGTTGCGGATCAGTTTGTTGAATTTCTGGATGACCATTTCGCGTTGCTCGATTCTACGAATGCTCGACTGCTCGATTTGTTCGGTTTGTATGGTGTTGACTGTTCGTACTCAAAAGCAGGGAATCTCTCACTCGCCGTCAGACGTCTCGCCGGCGGTATCCGACGATGCGGCCGGGGCCTCCTCGTCCTCGGCGGCGGCCTCCTCCGTCTCCGACGCCTCGGCGGCCTTCTTGGCGAGCGCGTCGGCCTCGGTCTCCACCTTCGTGACAAGCGCGCCGGAGTTGACTTCCGCCCGGCCCTCGCAGAAGCTCACGCCCGGCCCCATCGGGTTGCCGGCCGCGTCAAAGGCCATGACGAACACGCTCATCCGCTCGCCGACTGACGGCACGGCCCGGTGGATGTTGATCTTCATCTTCGGCGACAACTTGAGCTCGGCCTTGTCGGAAACGGCCTTCTGCTCGGTCTCGCCTTCCGCCGAGACCTGCGAGACGAGGCGGACGCCCTGGTCGAGGCGGACGAGATAGTCGCCGCTCGTGTTCTCGAGGATCGTCACGAGGCGGTCATGCTCGCTCGTGAGGACGAGCTCGTTCGCCGCCCGCATCTGGGGAATGTCGAAGTGCCGCCCCGAGAGGGCCAGCGACCCCGTCACGCAGCGCACGACCGTGCGCTCGCCAGACGCCGTCGTCTCCCGGACGTAGCGGGATTCGCCCGCCGGATTCTTGACCTCGAAGTCCGGCGCCGTGACGATGAACGCGCCTTCCGGCATGTTGTCCGCCAAGTCCAGCGTCAGCTCGCCCGAACCGAGGACGACCGTGCGCGACTTGACGCCCAGCGCCTGGGCCAGCGTGCCGAATGAGGCGTCGCCCGAGATGGCCGCAAGGGAGTCCGCCCCAAACGCGACGGTCAGCTTGCCCGCGCCCTGCGTGCGGAACGCCGCGCCGAGCGGATAGAACTTGCCCTCCTCGACCGGCGACCACGCGCCGCCGGGGAGCTGGACCTCCGCCGTGCCCTCGCACTGCCGGCAGAACGGCAGCGTCGTGAAGGAGCTGTTCCGCGCGGCGACCTTCTTGGCCGGCGCGGCGCCCGGCGCCGCCGCCGCGTCGCCCTCCTGCGCGACGGCGACGGACGCGCCCAGCGCAAGGGCCGACACGACTGCAAACTTCGCGTATGTCATGGCTCTTTTCCTTCCGCTTCAGCCTTCGACGAGATGGGCGCCGTCCGACGGCGGAATCAGCGAGCAGGTCGGCTCGTCGCCGAACTTGGCCTTGTACTCGCGCGTGATCGCCGCCGCGATGCGGTCGGCCGCCGCCGGATCGACCAGGAGGCAGCAGCTGCCGCCGAACCCGCCGCCGGAAAGGCGTGCGCCGTAGACTTCGGGAATCGCCTTCGCCGCGTCCACGATCGCGTCCAGCTCCTCGCAGGAGTTCTCGAACCAGGTGCGGCTCGACTCGTGCGAATCGTACATGAGCGCGCCGAAGCCCTGCAGGTCGCCCTTCTCCAGAAGCGCCGCGCCCTGGAGGACGCGCTCATCCTCGCCGATCGGATGGATCGCGCGCTTCGCCGTCGTCTCGGAAAGCCCGCTGCGGTAGAGGACCCACTCGGCCGCCGTGACGTCGCGCAGATGCGTGACATGGCCCTTCTTGAGGACGCCCGCAAAATACTTCGCCGCATCCTCGCACGCCTGGCGGCGCGAGGCGTACGCCCCGTCCACAAGCGCGTGCTTCGCGTTCGACTTCACCATCATGAACGCGACCTTGTCGCCGAGCGGGACGGTCTCGAAGGTGTCCGTGCGGAAGTCGCTCTTGACGAGCGCACCCGCCTTCCCGTACATCGAGGACGCCTGGTCAAGAAGCCCGCACGGGCAGCCCGCGAACGTGTGCTCGGCCTTCTGGCCGATCTTCGCGAGCGCCGTCCGGTCCTGCGACAGGCCGTAGAGCTTCTGGAGCGCGAGCGCCGTCGCCATCTCGAGCGCGGCGGACGAGGACAGCCCCGCGCCGAGCGGAATGTTGCCGAGGAACATCGCCTTCCAGCCGTGCCCGGCCGTCGCCGGCTTGTCGTCGAACAGCCAGTTGAATGTGCCCGTCACGTAGTTCTGCCACGTCATCTCCCGCGCGGGCTTCACGTCGCGGATGGAGAAGTTCGCCGTCTCCATCAGGTCGCCCGCCGTCAGCGAGCAGGTCTCGTCGTCCGTCGCGCACACGGCGAAGAACGTGCCCTTGTCGATCGCCGCCGAAAAGACGTAGCCCTCGTTGTAGTCGGTGTGGTTGCCGAGGACCTCGATCCGGCCCGGCGCATAGGCGACGACCTGCGGCTTCTCGCCGTAGAGCTTCTCGAACTTCGCGACGAGCTCGTCGTGGACTTCCTGGTTCAGCATGGTGAAGATTCCTCTCTCGTTTTTAAAGGTTGATGACGCCCGGACGGCTTACTCCGCCCGCGCCTTCGGCTTCGACAGGAAGTTGGCGTACACGAACACGTAGGCGAAGAGCGCGATCGTGAACCAGTAGCTGCCGAGAGGGCCGATCTTGTCCGCGAGCATGCCCTGGAGCGGCAGGAAGACGCCGCCGACGACGCAGGTCATGAAGATGCCGGAGCCCATCGGCACGTACTTGCCGAGGCCCTCCGCCGCGAGGTTGAAGAGCCCGCCCCACATGACCGACGTCGCAAGGCCGCAGACGAACAGCAGGCACATCGACAGCGGCAGCGTCTTGCCACAGACGGTCACGAGCTCGACGGGGAGGAACATCATCGCGAGCAGCGTGACGATGCCGAGGAGCGACAGGAACGTGATCATCGCGCGCGAGCTCACCTTGCCGCCGACCGCGCCGCCGACGATGCGGCCGATCATCATCGCGAACCAGTAGGCGGCAACGACGCTGCCCGCGACGACCGGGCCGACGCCCTCCATCTCGCTCATGTAGAGGTTCGCCATGTTCGGGATGCCGGACTCGATCGTGATGTAGAAGAAGATCGCGAGCGCGCCGAGCGTGAAGTGGCGGAACTTGAGCGTCGCGAGGATGTCCTTGACGACGTTCGTCTTGCCCGACAGGCGGTCGGCCTTCTCCTCCGCCGTCTCCTTGTGCGGCTCGGGGATCTTCGAGAGCCAGACGATCACGAACGCGGCCGCGAAGAGGGCCATCGCGGTGAGCATCGCCGGGGCGACCTTGGCGACCGTCGCCTCGTCCATCGAGCCGCCGATCAGCCAGCCGAGGATCATCGGCGCGAGCGTCGCGCCGACGGAGTTGAGCGAACAGCCCAACTGGACGAGCTGGTTGCCCTTGTTGCCGCCGCCGCCGAGCGTGTTGAGGAGCGGATTGACGACGAGGTTCAGCAGGCACATCGAGAAGCCCGCGACGAACGCGCCGGCGATGTACACGTAGAACGGATTCGACGAGGCCGGCACGTAGCCCGACAGGAGCTGGATGCCGAGGCCCGCGAAGCCGACGGCCGCCGCGAGGAGCGCCGTGAACTTGTAGCCCCTGCGCTTGAGGATGAGGCCGCCCGGAATGCCCATGAAGAGATAGGCGAAGAAGTTCGCGGCGCTGCCGAGCTGGGACGCCGTCGCCGAGGCGTTGAACTGGTTCTTGGCGACGACCGCCATCGAGCCCGCGAAGTTCGTGACGAACGCGATCATGAAAAAGAGCGCGAACATCGTGACGATGGCGGCGAGGTTGCCGCCCTGCTGTTCCTGTTTCTCCATAAGTCTCCTTCTAATGTTTATATGACGCGAAATTATACCGAAAACGGGTCGCCCCGTCAATCCGCCACGCCCTCCGTCGCGAAGGCGTAGGCGTTCTGGAACATGCGCATCCACGGCCCGTTCACCTTGAAGACGCCCGGATTGTAGCTGAGCTGGCAGGCGCGGAAGCCGCGCTCCGGGTGCGGCATCAGGATCGTCGCGCGCCCGTCCGCCGTCGTGAACGCCGTCTGCCCGCCGAGCGAGCCGTTCGGGTTGTACGGATAGCGCGTCGTCGCGTACCCGTAGTTGTCCACGTAGTGCGCGGCGCAGATCGACGGCACGAAGCCGTCCGTCCAGACGCGGCCCTCGCCGTGCGCGACGGCGATCGGCAGGCGCGAGCCCGCCATGCCCCGGAAGAAGATCGACGGGGACTCCTCGATCTCGACCGTCGCGTAGCGCGCCTCGAACTGCTCGGAGATGTTCTTCACGAACTTCGGCCACTTCTCCGCGCCGGGGATGATGTCCTTGAGCTGCGAGAGCATCTGGCAGCCGTTGCAGACGCCGAGCGAGAACGTGTCGGGACGGTGGAAGAACGCCCGGAACATCGCGCGCAAGCGGTCGTTGTAGAGGATCGAGCGCGCCCAGCCCGAGCCCGCGCCGAGGACGTCGCCGTAGCTGAAGCCGCCGCACGCGACGAGCCCCTTGAAGGCCGCGAGATCGACGCGCCCCGCGATGAGGTCCGACATGTGGACGTCCTGGCAGTCGAACCCGGCGAGCGCGAACGCCGCCGCCATCTCGATGTGGCCGTTGACGCCCTGCTCCCGCAAAACCGCGACACGCGGTTTTGCGGGGCTGCTCTCCCACTCCCCGTCCGGATCAAACGTCAGCTTGAAGCTCAGGCCGGGGTTGAGGTCGTCGAGCGCGTTGTCGTACTCCTCGCGCGCCGTCACGGGATTGTCGCGCAGCGCCTGCATGCGGTAGGTCGTCTCCGACCAGGCGCGGCGCAGGTACGTGAGGTCGGTCTTGAGCGCCTGCCGCGCGCCGACGAAGATCTCGAACGTGCGGCTCGTCGCGAGCGCCGCGCCGATCGCCTCGGCGGGCACGCGCGCCGCCGCGAAGACGGCCAGCACCTTCTTGAGGTAGCTCTCGCGCACCTGGAGGACGGCGCCCGGCTGCTCGTTGAAGAGCTGCTCGAGGGCATCGCCGTCCGGCAGCTTCGCGACGAGGCCGCGCCCGCCCGTGATCGCCATCTCCGCGAGCGTGACGGCGAGACCGCCGTCCGACCGGTCGTGGTAGGCGAGCGCGAGCTTGTCGCGGACGATCTTCTGCATCGCGTCGAAAAAGCGCCGGAGCAGCCCCGCGTCCACGTCCGCGTGCGTGTCGCCGAGCTGGCCGTAGACCTGCGCCAGCGCCGTCGCGCCGAGCGGGGCCTCGCCCTTCGCCCCGAGGTTCACGTAGACGAGCACGGAGCCCTCGCCGCGCGGATCGGCCTTGAGGTCGGGCGTGAGCGTGAGGCGCACGTCCTTCACCGGCGCGAACGACGAGACGACGAGCGAGAGCGGCGCGACCTGCTTCTTCTCCTCGCCCTTCCGGTCCTGCCAGACCGTGTGCATCGAGCAGCTGTCCTTGCCGACGGGGATGGAGACGCCGAGCTTCGGGCAGAAGCGGAGGCCCACCTCCTGCACGGTGTCGTAGAGGATCGCGTCCTCGCCCGGATCGCCGCACGGGGCCATCCAGTTCGCCGAGAGGCGGATCTGCGTGATGTCGCCGACGTCCGCCGCCGCGAGGTTCGTGATCGCCTCGGCGACCGCGAGGCGGCCCGACGCGGGGCCGTCCAGGAGCGCGACCGGCGTGCGCTCGCCCGTGGCCATCGCCTGGCCGTTGAACGTCGTGTAGCCCATCGTCGTCACGGCGCAGTCCGCCGCCGGCAACTGGAACTTGCCAACCATCTGGTCGCGCGCGACGCGCCCCGTCACCGTGCGGTCGGTGATCGTGACGAGGAACGTCTTGTCCGCGACGGCCGGCAGGTGCAGGACGCGCGTCAGCGCGTCAAGCGGCTTCACGCCCTCGAAGTTCGTCGGCAGGTGCGCCTTCGTCGTGCGCTTCACCTTGCGCACCATGCGCGGCGGCTTGCCGAGGAGGACCTTGATGTCCATGTCGATCGGATTGTCGCCGAAGTGCGCGTCGTGGAGGACGAGCTGGCCGTCGCCCGTCGCGACGCCGATGAACGCCACGGGGCAGCGCTCGCGCGCGCACAGCTCCTCGAAGAAGCCCTTCGCCTCCGGCTTGAGCGCGAGGACGTAGCGCTCCTGCGCCTCGCAGCACCAGATCTCCATCGGGCTCATCGACGGCTCCTCGTTGTGGACCTCGCGGAGCTCGAACTTGCCGCCCGTCGCCTCGACGAGCTCGGGGCAGCCGTTGGAGAGGCCGCCCGCGCCGATGTCGTGGACGGAGAGGATCGGGTTCGCCTTGCCGAGGAAGCTGCACGCGTCGATGACGCCCTGGCAGCGGCGCTGCATCTCGGCGTTGCCGCGCTGGACGGAGTTGAAGTCGAGCGCCTCGGAGTTCGTGCCCGTCATCATCGACGAGGCCGCGCCGCCGCCGAGGCCGATGCGCATCGCCGGGCCGCCAATCTGGACGATCAGCGCGCCGACCGTGACGTCCTTCTTCTCGACCTGGCTGCGGCGGATGACGCCCATGCCGCCGGCGAGCATGATCGGCTTGTGGTAGCCCCGCAGCTCGCCCGCGACCTCGCCCTCGTACGTGCGGAAGAAGCCGCAGAGCTGCGGACGCCCGAACTCGTTGCCGAACGCCGCGCCGCCGATCGGGCCGTCCGTCATGATCTGCAGCGGCGTCGCCAGGCGCGTCGGGAAGTCGGCGTACACGCGCTCCCACGGCTGGGGGAACCCCGGGATGCGCAGGTTCGACACCATGAAGCCGCAGATGCCCGCGACCGTCCGCGAGCCCGTGCCCGTCGCCGCCTCGTCGCGGATCTCGCCGCCGACGCCCGTGGCCGCGCCCGGATAGGGCGAGATCGCCGTCGGGTGGTTGTGCGTCTCGACCTTCATGAGCTGGTCGAGCTGGTCCTTGCGGAAGGCGTACGCCTTCGTCTCGGGGTCGATCGCGAAGACGTCCGTCTTGAAGCCCGCGACGACGGCCGAGTTGTCCTTGTAGGCCGACAGCGTGTCCTGCGGACGCTTCTTGTGCGTGTTCTTGATCATCTCGAAGAGGCTCTTCGCCTGCTTCTGGCCGTCGATCACGAACTCGGCGCCGAAGATCTTGTGGCGGCAGTGCTCGGAGTTGACCTGCCCGAACATGACGAGCTCGGTGTCCGTCGGATTGCGCTTCGCCTTCTTGAAGCTCGCCGCGAGGTACTTCATCTCCGGCTCGGAGATCGCGAGCCCGATCTCCTCGTTCGCCTCGCGGATCGCCGCGACGCCGCGCTTCAGGACGTCATACGTGCGCCCCGGCCGCGGCGCGGCGACGTCGAAGAGGTCGGCGAGGTCGGCGTAGATTCCCTCGGTCATCTTGTCGTAGAGCGCGGCGAGCGCCGCCGGCGGCAGCGCGACCGCCCCCGGACGCCGCCCGTCCTCGTCCCGCGCGTCCAACGCGGCGCGCGGCGCATAGGGGCCGGCCTCGCTGACGAAGAAGCGGATGCCGCGCTCGACGCGCCGAATGGACTTCAGCCCGCAGTTGCGGAAGATGTCCGTCGCCTTCGAGCTCCACGGCGAGATCGTGCCCTTGCGCGGCGTCACGTAGAAGTCGGCGTCGTCGCAGCTGCCCTCGGCGTTCAGGAGCTCCGCCGCGCGGGCGAGCTCCTGCGAATCGACCGGCGCGTCCACGAGTTCAAGGGCATAGACCCACTTCGCGTCGATCGCGAGCGGCCCGAGGGTCGGGTCGGCCTTCGCGAGCGCAGCCTTCAGCGCATCGAGGCGGAACGGTGAATAGGCGTCGGAACCGAGCAGCAGAACCATGTTTTCCTCCTTGGTAAAATGTGGTGCGTATTATACCATATCGGAGGCGACGCCTTGCGGCCCCGGACGCCACCGGAGGAAAAGCGCGGGGCACGGCGTCTGCCGTGCCCCGCGCTTCATTGAACGAACCTCGCGGTTCCCTTAGCCGAGGAGATCGTCGCCGCCGCCCGCGTCGGGCGTGCTGCCCATCGTCTCGTCCGAGTTCTGGATGTCCGCGCCGTCCGCCGACGTGTCGCCGTTGTCCGCGACGAGCTGGGGCTCGCCGAGGTCGCTCTCGTCGCCCTCCTCCTCGCCGGGAAGGCCCGACGCCGGGATGCCGTAGAGTTCCTCGTGCTTCTGGCGCTGCTCCTCGCGGAGCTTCTCCATCTCCTCGTCGCTGATCGCGTCGCAGAGCGGCACGAGCTTGAGGTAGCGGTGCATCGGGAAGCCCGTGCCGCCGGGGACGAGGTGGCCGAGGATGACGTTCTCCTTGAAGCCGCGGAGCTCGTCGACCTTGCCCATCGTCGCCGCCTCGGTGAGGACGCGCGTCGTGTCCTGGAAGGACGCCGCCGAGATGAACGAGTCCGTCTCGAGCGCGGCCTTCGTGATGCCGAGGAGCGCGGGCTGCGCCTCCGCCGGACGGCGGCCCTCGTTCATCATCTCCTCGTTGACGCGCAGGAACGTCTGGCGCGAGACCTGGTCGCCCCAGAGGAAGTCCGTGTCGCCCGGATTCGTGATGCGGACCTTGCGGAGCATCTGGCGCACGATGATCTCGATGTGCTTGTCGTTGATCTCGACGCCCTGCAGGCGGTAGACCTGCTGGACTTCGTTGACGAGGTACTTCTCGAGCTCCTGCGGACCGGATACCTCGAGGATCTCCTGCGGGATGACCGGGCCTTCGGTGAGCTGCTGGCCCTTCTTCACGCGGTCGCCCTTGAAGACGACGATCTGCTTGCCCATCGGGATCAGGTGCTCCTCGACGAGGCCCGTCACGTCGTCCACGACCTTCACGCAGCGCTTGCCGCGCACGTTCTCGCCGAAGTCGATGATGCCCTCGATCTTCGCGATCTCGGCCGCGTCCTTCGGCTGGCGCGCCTCGAAGAGCTCGGCGACGCGCGGCAGGCCGCCCGTGATGTCGCGCGTCTTCGCGGCCTCGCGCGGCGTCTTCGCGAGCAGCATGCCGGCCGTCGCCTTCATGCCGTCGCGCACCATGACGATCGCGCCCGTCGGGACGTCGTGCGAGTCGAGCATCTTGCCCTCCGCGTCGCGGATCTCGATGCGCGGGTGCAGGTTCGACTCGGACGTCGGCAGGACGACGAGCGTCTTCGCGCCCGTCGCGCGGTCGGTCTCGGTCTTGACCGAGATGTCCTCCTCGAAGTCCTGGAAGACGATGTCGCCCGCCGCCTCGGAAAGGACCGGCACGGAGTGCGGGTCCCACACGGCGACCTTCTGGCCCTTCTTGACGGCCGCGCCGTCCTCGATGAGGAGCGTCGTGCCCATCTGGAGCTGGTAGGTGTCGAGCTTCGTGCCCGTCTTCGAGTAGATCTCGAGCGAGCCGTTCTTGTTGAGGACGACCTCCTTGCCCTCGTCGTTGCGCACCTTGCGGATGTCGACGAACTTCGCGAGGCCGTCGTTCTTCAGGACGATCTCCGGTTTCGCCGCCGTCGCCGACGCCGTGCCGCCGATGTGGAACGTCCGCATCGTCAGCTGCGTGCCCGGCTCGCCGATGGACTGCGCGGCGATGATGCCGACGGCCGTGCCGATCTCGACCTGCTTGCCCGTCGAGAGGTCGCGCCCGTAGCACTTCGCGCACATGCCGTGCTCGGCGTCGCACGTGAGGCCCGAACGGATCCAGATCTTCTCGAGCCCGCAGGCGTTGATCTTCGCGCACGCGGCCTCGTCGATGATCTCGTTCGCCGGGACGATCGTCTCGCCCGTCTTCGGGTCCTGGACGGCGTAGAGCGCCGTGCGGCCGAGGACGCGGTCGCCCAGCGTCACCTTGACCTCGTCGCCCTCGATGATCGCCTCGACCTCGATGCCGTTGACCGTGTTGCAGTCCTCCTGCGTGATGATGACGTCCTGCGAGACGTCCACGAGCTTGCGCGTGAGGTAGCCCGCGTCGGCCGTCTTGAGGGCCGTGTCCGCGAGGCCCTTGCGGGCGCCGTGCGAGGAGATGAAGTACTCGAGGACGGAGAGGCCCTCGCGGAACGACGCCGTGATCGGGCGCTCGATGATGTCGCCGTTCGGCGCCGCCATGAGGCCGCGCATGCCGGCGAGCTGGCGGATCTGGAGCTTCGAGCCACGGGCCTTCGAGTCGACGAACATGTAGACCGGGTTGAGCTCCGTCGGGTTGCCGTTCTCCGGGCTGATGTTCTTGTCGATCGTCTTGTAGAGCTCGTCGCCGACCTTCTCGGTCGTCGTCGACCAGATGTCGACGATCTTGTTGTGGCGCTCGCCGTCGGTGATGATGCCCTGCTGGAACTGCTTCTGGACCTCGTCCGCCGCCTTGCGGGCCTTCGCGACCTCGGCGTCCTTCTCGGCCGGGCGGATCATGTCCTTCAGACCCATCGACGCGCCGGAGACCGTCGCGAAGTTGTAGCCGAGCGCCTTGAGGCGGTCGATCGCCAGCACCGTCTCGTCATGGCCGGCGACCTTGTGGCAGTCGAGGATCAGCTTGCCGATCGTGGACTTCGAGCACTTGTCGTTCCAGAAGCCCATCTCCTTCGGCCACACGTTGTTGAAGATCACGCGGCCGGCCGTCGTCTCGATCGTGCGCCGGTCGGCGACGCCGTGCGGACGGCCCGTCGTCCCGAAGTCCGGATTGCGGAAGCGGATGCGGCTGTGGTACGAGATGCAGCCCTCGGCGATGCCGAACTCGACCTCGCCGATGTCGTTGAAGAGCGGCAGGTGCTCGTCGGACATGTCGGTCTTGCCGGCGATCTTCCCCGCGAGCTTGTCCTGCTGCGAGGGGACCGTGAGGAAGTAGAGCCCGAGGCAGACGTCCTGCGTCGGCGTCATGACGGACTTGCCGGACGCCGGCGAGAAGATCGACGTCGAGGCGAGCATCATGAGCTTCGACTCCATCTGCGCCTCGATCGAGAGCGGCACGTGCACGGCCATCTGGTCGCCGTCGAAGTCGGCGTTGAACGGCGTGCAGACCATCGGGTGCAGGCGGATCGCCTTGCCCTCGACGAGCACCGGCTCGAACGCCTGGATCGAGAGGCGGTGGAGCGTCGGCGCGCGGTTGAGGAACACCGTCTTGTCCTTCGTCACCTCCTCGAGGATGTCCCACACCTGCTCGTCGTGGCGCTCGATCATCTTGCGCGCCGTGCGGACGGTGTGGCAGACGCCGAGCTCCTTCAGCCGGCGGATGATGAACGGCTCGAAGAGCCGGAGCGCCATCTCCTTCGGAAGGCCGCACTGCGGGAACTTCAGCTCCGGGCCGACGACGATCACCGAACGGCCGGAGTAGTCGACGCGCTTGCCGAGCAGGTTCTGGCGGAAGCGGCCCGTCTTGCCCTTCAGGATCTCGGAGAGCGACTTGAGCGGACGGTTGCCGGGGCCCGTGACCGCGCGGCCGTGGCGCCCGTTGTCGAAGACGGCATCGACCGCCTCCTGCAGCATGCGCTTCTCGTTGCGGATGATGACGTCCGGCGTCTTGAGCGCGAGGAGGTTGCGAAGGCGGTTGTTGCGGTTGATGACGCGGCGATAGAGGTCGTTCAGGTCCGACGTCGCGAAGCGGCCGCCTTCGAGCGGGACGAGCGGACGCAGCTCCGGCGGGATGACCGGCAGCACGTCGAGGATCATCCACTCGGGCTTCGAGTTCGAGACGCGGAAGCCCTCGACGACCTTCATGCGCTTGGCGATCTTCTTGCGGTTCTGCTTGGAGCGGGTGTTCTCCATCTGCTCCTCAAGCTCCTTCATGAGGGCCGTGAGGTCAAGCTTGCGCAGCAGCTTGCGGACGGCCTCGGCGCCCATCTCGGCCTTGAAGTCGTCCTGGTACTTCTCCTGCGCGTCCAGGTACTCCTGCTCGTTGAGGATCTGCCCCTCCTTCAGCGGCGTGTCGCCCGGCTCGACGACCATCCAGCACTGGTAGTAGAGGACGCTCTCGAGCTCCGTCGTCGTCTTGTCGAGGAGAAGGCCCATCCGCGACGGGCTGCACTTGAAGAACCAGATGTGGCTCACGGGAACCGCAAGCTCGATGTGGCCCATGCGCTGGCGGCGAACCGACGCGAGCGTGACCTCGACGCCGCAGCGGTCGCAGACCATGCCCTTGTTCTTGATGCGCTTGTACTTGCCGCAGGCGCACTCCCAGTCCTTCGTCGGCCCGAAGATCTTCTCGCAGAAGAGGCCGTCCTTCTCCGGACGGTACGTGCGGTAGTTGATCGTCTCGGGGTTCTTCACTTCGCCGTGCGACCAGCTGCGGATCGTCTCCGGCGAGGCGAGCTGCACCTTGACGGCGTCGTAGTGGGCGGACGCGTTGAACGAGCCGCCGAAGATGTCAGACGTGTTGTAAGGATTCATAGAATTTTGGACTCCCAATTGAAATTCGGTTATTCGACCATTCGGCTATTCGACCATTCTTCCTTACAGGTTCAGCGCCCCCGCGAGCAGGTCGTCCGCCGCCGCCGGCTCGGCCGTCTCGGCCGCCGCGCCCGCGCTGACGATCTCGCTCTTGCGGCCCTTCGGCTCGACGTTGCCGCCGAGGAGCTGCGTGTCGAGGCAGAGGCCGCGAAGCTCGTGGATGAGGACGGAGAACGACTCGGGCATGCCGGAGTCGAGGATGTTCGTCCCCTTGACGATCGACTCGTAGATGCGCGTGCGGCCCTGCACGTCGTCAGACTTGACGGTGAGCAGTTCCTGCAGCGCGTACGCGACGCCGTACGCCTCAAGCGCCCAGACCTCCATCTCGCCCATGCGCTGGCCGCCGAGCTGGGCCTTGCCGCCCAGCGGCTGCTGCGTGACGAGCGAGTAGGGCCCGACCGCACGCGCGTGGATCTTGTCGGTGACGAGGTGGTGGAGCTTCAGCATGTAGATGACGCCGACGACGACCTTCTGCTGGAAGGGCTCGCCCGTCATGCCATCGTAGAGAACCGTCTTGCCCTCGGGGCAGATCCAGCTCTGCGCACCCTCCGCCTTCTCCTGCACGGCGCGCGCCTGCGTGAGAAGCTCGTCGATCTCCGACTCCTGGACGCCGTCGAAGACGGGCGTCGCGGCGTGGAAGCCGAGGTACCGGCACGCGAGGCCGAGGTAGGTCTCGAAGAGCTGGCCGAGGTTCATGCGCGACGGCACGCCGAGCGGGTTGAGCACGATGTCCACGGGGCGGCCGTCCGGAAGGAACGGCATGTCGCAGCTCGGCAGGATGCGCGAGACGACGCCCTTGTTGCCGTGGCGGCCCGCCATCTTGTCGCCGACGGAGAGGTTCTTCTTGTCGACGAGGAAGACGCGGACGGACTTGACGACCTCGCCGTCGCCGAAGTCGCCGAAGAGGCCGCCCTCGCCGTTCTCGGCGGCGTCCTCGATCGCGGCGAACTCCTCCTCGAACGGGTCGATGACCGCCGCGACCTTGTCCTTCGCCGGACCGTCGGGCATGCCCCAGTGGGCATGGGCCTTCGCCAGCACGTTGAGCTGGCCCTTCTTGATCTTCTTGTTCGCCGGGACGATGACGTCGCCCGTCTCCGTGTCGGTGATGTCCACGGGGAGCTTCTCGTTCATGAGCTCCGCGCAGAGCTTGCCAAGAAGGTCCTTCTCCAGCTTCTGGATCTGGTTCTTGCGCTTCTTCTCGGCGTCCTTCGCGGCCTTCTTGGACTTCTTCTCGTCCATGACCTCGGCCTGCTTGGTGCTCTGCACCTGCACGCCCATGACGACGCCCGTCGTCCCCGGCGGAACCGTGAGCGACGTGTCGCGGACGTCAGCCGCCTTCTCGCCGAAGATCGCCCGGAGGAGGCGCTCCTCCGGCGAGAGCTCCGTCTCGCCCTTCGGCGTGACCTTGCCGACGAGGATGTCGCCCGGCTTGACCTCGGCGCCGACGCGGATGATGCCGTCCTGCCCGAGGTTCTTGAGCGCGTCCTCCGAGACGTTCGGGATGTCGCGCGTGATCTCCTCCGGCCCGAGCTTCGTGTCGCGCGCCGCGCACTCGAACGTCACGATGTGGAGCGACGTGAGCGCGTCCTCGCGCACGAGGCGGTCGTTGAGGACGATCGCGTCCTCGAAGTTATAGCCGCGCCAGCTCATGAACGCGACGAGCAGGTTCTTGCCGAGCGCGAGCTCGCCCTGGTCCGTCGCCGGGCCGTCCGCCAGGCAGTCGCCGACCTTGACCTTCTGGCCCTTCTTGACGATCGGCTTCTGGTTGAAGCACGTGCCCGCGTTGCAGCGGCGGAACTTCTGGAGATCGTAGCGCCAGACGCCGTTTTCGGGGTCGTGCACGAACGCCGCCTCGCCCTCGGGGAGCCTGCCGTCCTTCGTGACCATCACGAACTCGGCCGAGACGTAGGCGACCGTGCCGTCGGCCAGCGCCGTCACGATGACCTTCGAGTCCTTCGCCGAGATGCCCTCAAGCCCCGTGCCGACGTAGGGGCGCTCCGTCTGCATGAGCGGCACGCCCTGGCGCATCATGTTCGCGCCCATGAGCGCGCGGTTCGCGTCGTCGTGCTCGAGGAACGGGATGAGGCCCGCCGCGATCGAGATGACCTGCATCGGCGCGACGTCCATGTACTGGACCTCGTGCGCCGGCTTGTCGCAGAACTCCGTCCGGAACCGGCACGTCACGCGCTCCTCGGCGAACGTGCGGTCCGCGTTGAGCGGCGCGTTCGCCTGCGCGATCACGTACTTCTCCTCCTCGTCGGCCGGCAGGTACTCGACCTCGTCCGTCACCTTCCCGCCGACGACCTTGCGGTACGGCGTCTCGATGAAGCCGAAGCGGTTGACCTGCGCGTAGATGCCCAGCGACGAGATGAGGCCGATGTTCGGGCCTTCCGGCGTCTCGATCGGGCAGATGCGGCCGTAGTGGGACGGATGGACGTCGCGCACCTCGAAGCCCGCGCGCTCGCGGCTGAGGCCGCCCGGACCGAGCGCCGAGAGGCGGCGCTTGTGGGCGAGGGCCGACAGCGGGTTCGTCTGGTCCATGAACTGCGAGAGCTGGCTGCGCGCGAAGAAGTCGCCGACGACCGAGCTGAACGTCTTCGAGTTGACGAGGCGCGACGGCACGAGCGGGCCCGCGTTCGGGTCATGCACCGTCATGCGCTCGCGGATCAGGCGCTCCGTGCGGGCGAGGCCCACGCGGCACTGGTTCTCGAGCAGCTCGCCCGCCGTGCGGATGCGGCGGTTGCCGAGGTGGTCGATGTCGTCCACGACGTCCTTGCCGACGTAGATCTTCAGCAGGAGGCGGATCGCCTCGATGACGTCGATGCCCGACTCGTGGAGCGTGCGGAGGTTCTCGTCGACCTTGCCGACGAGGCCAAGGCGCTTGTTGATCTTGTGGCGGCCGACGTAGCCGAGGTCGTAGTGCGAAAGCTCGAAGAACATCCGGTGCAGGAGCTGGCGCGCGTTCGTCGCCGTCGCCGGATCGCCCGGACGCATGCGCTTGTAGACCTCCTTGAGCGCGTCCTCCTCGTTGTGGATGCCCGCCTTCGCGTCCTCGCGGAGCGTCTTGATGAGCGTGCCGTTGTCGGCCGAGACGTCGACGACCTCGACCGTCTCCAGCCCGGCGGCGGCGATCTGCTCCATGAGCGCGGGCGTGACCGGGTCATAGCGGCGCGCGATGACGGCCTGCGAGTCGGCGTCGACGAGGTCGTCCTTCATCACGAGCATGCGCAGGTCCTTGTCGGCGTACTTCTTGTCCGTCGGCAGGCGCTTGAAGTCGTAGTAGAGCTGCATGATCTGCTCGTCGGAGCCATAGCCGAACGCGCGCAGGAGCGTCGTCGCGTAGAATTTCCGGCGGCGGCGGCGCTGGTCCATGAAGCACCACATGATGTCGTTCGTGTCGAACATCACTTCGATCCAGTTGCCCCGGTCGGGGATGATGCGCACGGAGAGGAGCGGCTGGCCGTTCGCGTGGACCTGCTTCTCGGACGAGATGCCGGGCGAACGGTGGAGCTGCGAGACGATCACGCGCTCGGCGCCGTTGACGACGAACGCGCCGTCGGGCGTCATGATCGGCATGTCGCCCATGAACACCTCCTCTTCGCGGACGTCCTCGCCGTCCTGGAGGCGGAACGTCACGCGCAGCGGACGGACATAGCTCTCGCCGTCGATGAGCGCCTGCAGATAGCCCTTCTTCTCCGGCTCAAGGCGGTAGCTCACGAAGTCGAGCTTGTAGCGCCCGTCATACGACGCGACCGGGAAAATCTCCTTGAAGATCGCCTGAAGGCCCTCGTCGATCCGCTCGGCCGGCGGCACGTCCGCCTGCAGGAACTCCGCGTAGGACTTCGTCTGAATGTCAATGAGGTCGGGCATCGGAGACTCCATGCCATGGAGCTTGCCGAAGATTCTACGTTCTGCGCTCATTTGATTGGCTTACCTTATTTTGCTTTTAAAACAAGAAATCACACGCTTTTCCCAATTTAAGACGCCTGAAGTGTGGTAAGCGGCCACTTTGTTAACTGTACGCCCCTAAAAGGGAATTTTGCGTAGTATATCATATTTGCCGTCGCACGCGCAACCGCATGGCCAGGGCCACCCAGGGCTGACGCATTAAAAACTTCCATAGGTTCCTTGAAGAGGGGGAACGGGATTCCTGCTCTTCCGACGCACCGCCATGCCAGCCCGTCGGTCGCCCTGCGGACACGTCCCGGGATTCGCGCTCCATCCGGAGCGCGGCCTGTGGCTGAATGGCGT
>ONTV01000043.1 GCA_900320855.1 uncultured Lentisphaerota bacterium | reverse complement strand
ATCCTCTTTCGGACTCGCGGGCTGACAGGGCGAGAATTCTTCAGCGTAATATTCGGCTGAACATGGACAGAAGTAGAAGGGGATTTGAAAACACCGTGGTACAACGGTGATTTTTCAAGTTTACCCATTGACAAATCAAAAAAATATGAGATACTATTTGCCCGTTCGCTGGGAGAATGGCTTTTGGCGAACAAAAAACAAAGGAAACAGGCAAAAATGAAGATCAAGACCGTCAAGAAGGCTCCGGCAGCGAAGGCTGTCGTGAAGAAGGCCGCGACGTGCGCGGCCAAGTGTTGCTGCGCGACGCAGAAGCCCGCGACCAAGGCCGTCACGTTCACGGTCCATGCAGAAAAGGGCAAGGCCGTCTATGTGGCCGGCGAGTTCAACGACTGGGACCCGACGGCAAAGAAGATGGCGTTCAAGGCTGGCGTCTACACGGCGACCGTCAAGCTCGCCCCTGGCGACTATCAGTACAAGTTCGTGATCGACGGCACGTGGTGCGCCGATCCCGAGAACGTAAACGCCGTCGCCAACGATCAGGGCACGTTCAACTCGGTCATCACCGTCAAGTAAGCGAAATCGGCTTCATCGCCACGCACGCGGTGAACCGGTTCAAGAGCGAGGGCCTCGAAATCTCCGAGGCCCTTTCTTTTTTCAATTCGATTCTTTCTTCAATTCAAAAGGTGGAGTTAATTCAGAAGGTGGAGTTCAGATTTCAAATTTCACATTCCTTTCTCATACGCATTCTTAACCATTTGATCATTCGGTTAGCCGTCCGCCCAGCCATTCGATCATTCGGTCGTCCGGTTATCCATCCAGCCATTCGGTTGTCCGGCTATCTGCCCATCCAGCCATTCGACAGCCGACCATTCGCTCATTGGGCTATACGGTCATTCGATCACCCGCCCATTAGGACATCCGCCCATTAGGACATTCGCCCATTCGAACATTCGACCATTCGAACATTCGATTATTTCTCCACTTCTTACAGCAGAATGTTCAGCATCTCGGCGACGAGCCGTCCGCTCACGAGAAGCGACGCTTCGGAGATGTTCGCGACCGAATCTTGCGGCGTGTGCCAGAAGGAGTTGCCGGGCCCATACGAAAAGTCGATGAGGTCGATTGCCCGGAAGCCCCGGTTGAGAAACGGCACGTGGTCGTCCTTCACGCAGTCGTCCGTCGGGCGAACGAGCCCCGGCTTCCCGATGCGCCGCGCCGCGTGGACGGCGATCTTCGCCAGGGCCGGCGTGCCGTTCGCCGGCACGACAATCGAGAGATCGCGGTCGCCCAGCATGTCCAGGCAAATGACCGCCTGCACCTTCCGCCCCGTCTCGTACAGATAGTCCGCCGCGCGCTTCGACCCCCAGAGCCCGTCGTTCGCGGCATAGCTCTCCATGCACTCCTCGCCGTCCGTCCAGACGAGCAGGAGATTGCCCTTGCGCGCCGTCCAACCCGAAAAGGCGCTCGCGATCCCGACCAGGAGCCCGCTCGTGGAGGCGCCGTCGTTCGCGCCCGGACAGTCCACCCCCGGCTTCGTGTCGTAGTGCGAGACGAGGACGACCCAGCGCGCGTCCGGATCAACCGGGCGAAACTCGGCGTAGAGGTTCGTGAAGCTCCGCTCGCCCTTCGGCGTCGCCGCCGTGAACGTGTCGCGCCGGACATCGGCGCCCGCCGCGCTCGCGGCGTCCAGCAGATAAAGCGAAGCCAACCGCCCGCGATGCGTTCCCGCGTCGCGCGGCGCATAGTCCTCGGCCAGCGTCCGCGCCGTCTCGAACGCGAGATGCGCGTCAGCGGGTGTAAACGCCAGCGCGGCGGCGAGGAGGGAAACAAAGGCCATCGTCAGTCAATCGTGACGCCGATCATGCGGATGATGCGGTCGAGTTCGTCATTGTCGAAGAAGTCGATCTCGACGACGCCCTTCGTATGGCGACCGTTTGCGTGCGACACACCGGGCGTCACGCGCACGGCACAGCCGAGATGCTTCTTCATCTTGTCGACGAGACTGCGCACGTAATGCTCGGGCAGGTCGGGCTCGCCCTTCTCCTTCGCCGCGACTGGCGCGTGCAGGCGCGCGACCTTCTTTTCGAGCGCGCGCACGGTCAGCTGATCGTTCACGCAGTCGCGCGCCAGGAGGACGCGCTCCTTCTCGTCCTCGACCGACAGGAGGACCTTCGCGTGTCCGACGGACAGAAGTTGCGTCGCGACCAGCTGCTTGACCTCTTCCGGCAGTTCCAGAAGGCGCGTCGCGTTCGCGACCGTCGCGCGCCCCTTGCCGACCTTCTCGGCGACTTCGGCCTGCGTGAGGTTGAACTTCTCCTGAAGCGTCCGGTACGAGACGGCTTCCTCGATCGGGTTCAAGTCCTCGCGCTGAAGGTTCTCCGTCGTCGTCATGACGGCGGCCGTCTGGTCGTCGGCCTCGACGAGCGTGACGCGAATCTTCGCCCACCCCGCGAGCTGCGCCGCACGTAGTCGGCGCTCGCCCGCAATCAGCTCGTAGCGGCCCTGCGCATTGCGGCGCACGGTCGGCGGCTGGACAAGCCCGTTGTTCTTGAGCGATTCGGCGAGCTCGCGCAGCTCCTCTTCGCGGAACTCGCGGCGCGGCTGGTAGGGCGAGCGCTCGATGTCGGCGATCTTCAGCTCGAGCGGCTGGCCCGGCACGGCCGCCGGGGCCGCGCCCAGCAGCCCGCTCACGCCCGCCCCGCCGAAATCGACGCTGCGGCCGAGGCCGTGCTTGCGCTTATCAGCGGCAACGGGGACCTTCGCGGCCCCCGTTGCTTTCTTCAGGTAAGGATTGCCCTTCGACACGTCACACGTCCTTCTGATCAGAAGTAGGCGTTGACGATCGGAAGCACCTTGATCTTGTTGTCGAGGATGATGTTCACAAGACCAATCTGGAAGCCCCACGGGCACTCGCGCGCAAAGTTGACGAGGCCGATCTGGCAGCCGTGAAGCTCGTCCGCAAAGTTGAAGCACCCGACCTCAAGCCCGTAGGCGACCTTCGCGATGTTGCCGCCGACGGCGAGGTTCGCGCCGTAGGTCTGCGCCGTCGTGAAGCTGACAAGGCCGACGACCTGAACGCCCCAGAAGTTCGACTGCTGGTAGGCGCCGATGAACTCGACGTCAACGCCCCACATCTCGCCCTCGCGGTAGGCGAAGCCGCCGATGTCCACGCCATACGTCTCGTGGAAGGAGATGTTCGCGCCCAGCGTCGTGCGGATGCCGTAGATGTCCTTCGCGTTCCAGTTGCAGAGGCCCGAAAGCTGCCAACCCATCAGGTCGTCGCGCGTCGTCATCGCGAGGCCGCCGATGCCGATGCCGTACATTTTCGGCGCGTCGGAATAGAAGAGGTTCAGGTCGAGGCCAAAGACGTCCCACCGCGCCATGCCCCAGGGGAGCTGCACCGGCGAGGCGAGGCCAATCGCGACCGGCGTCCAGCCGATGGCGCCCTCCTCCTCTTCCTCCGCAAAGGCGGGAACCGAAACGGCCAACGCAAGGGCCGCAAAACCAAACGCGACGGACTTCTTCATGTGTGTCTTCTCCTAGTTGAAAAATTAGTTGTATTTTACACTTTCGGCGCCGCCCCGTCAAGGGCGGACGCCGCCGCCTTCGCATATTTCTCGCGGACGCGCAGGAAAAGCCAGCCCGTCAGCGGAACTGTGAAGATGTAGAGAATGCCGAGCGACCCGATCGCCAGCCAGAAGTTGGAGACGAGGAACGCGACGAGCAGCAGCAGTCCCGACAGGACAAGCGGCAGATGCCGCCGGGAGACGTGCAGGTGCTTGAGCGAGATCGTCGGCAGGCGCGAGGCCATGAGCGACCCGACGAACAGGAGCATGAACACCCCCGTCCACGGATTCTGCAGCACCGTCGCAAACGCCGGGGACAGGCCCTTCGCGTCGAGCGCGAGCGAGAGGATCGCCGGCGAAAGGAGCATCCAGCAACCGCCCGGCGCCGGCACGCCCGTGAAGAAGTGCGTCCAGTACGGCGCCGTCTCCTGCTCGAGCATCGTGTTGAAGCGCGCAAGCCGGAAGCAGTCGCACATCGCGTAGTAGAGCGCGCAGCCGAGGACGATGCGGATGAACGGCCGCGCGACGACCGAGCCGTCGGCGAGCGTGTGGTCTGGCCCGCCCGTCATCCAGAAGTACATGAACATCGCCGGCGCGACGCCGAAGTTCACGAAGTCGGCCAGCGAGTCAAGCTCGGCCCCCAGCTTGGAGCTCGCGTTCAGGAGCCGCGCGATCCGCCCGTCCATCCCGTCGCAGACGCACGCGACGAGAAGCGCCCACAGGGCCGGCAGGAAGCGCCCCTCGGACGACAGCGAGATGGACGTGATGCCCGCGCACGCCGCGAGCGACGTCACGAGATTCGGCACGATCGCGCGAAGCGGCACGCGGTCGTGCCGCGCCTCGCGCGGCCGACGACGACGCCCCCTGAAGCGAAAACGGCTCATGGCTCCTACTTGACCGAGATGTGGATGCCGCCGCCCGCCGACGCGGCCGCCGGCGGCTGCGGCTGGGCCTTCGCCGCGTTCTTGCGCGGCGGCCCGATGAGGCAGAAGTGGATGCGCCCGTCGGTCTTCGGGGCCTGCTCGACCGAGCATTCGCCCTGGATCATCGACAGGACTTCGGCGATCTTGTCCTCGCCGATGTCGCGATGGGCGTTCTCGCGCCCACGGAACTGGAGCGACAGGCGCACCTTGTTGCCGTCGGCGAGGAACTCGCGGATCTGCTTGAGCTTGTGCTGGATGTCGCCGACGTCGGTGCCGGGATGGAACTTGATCTCCTTCACCTGCGTCGCCTTCTGCGACTTGCGCTGCTGCTTCTCGCGGATGGACTGCTCGTACTTGAACTTGCCGTAGTCCATGATCTTGCAGACAGGCGGCTGGGCGTTCGGCGTGATCTCGACCAGGTCGAGATCCCGGCTGTCCGCCAGCTTCTGCGCTTCGCGCGTCGCCATGACGCCGAGCATTTGCCCCTGAGCATCAAGAACGCGCACCTGCGGTACGCGGATCTTGTAGTTGACACGAGTGAACTGTGCGATAACCCACCTCTTTTGGTTGTTGATGATTCGCGTATTCTACCACATTCCGCGGAGAGAAAGCAAGCCGCCAAGCGACCGCATGCGCCTCAATGCTCCTTGATCGTCCCCTTCAGGACGGCGATGAAGGCCGACTGCGGCACGTTCACGTGGCCGAACTCCTTCATGCGCGCCTTGCCGCGCTTCTGCTTCTCGAGGACCTTCATCTTGCGCGTGACGTCGCCGCCGTAGAGCTTCGCGAGCACGTCCTTGCGGAACGGGCGGATGTCCTCGCGCGCGATGATCTCCCTGCCGATCGCCGCCTGCACGGGAATCTTGAACTGGTGCGGCGGAATCGTCTCGGCCAGCGCCTTGCACATCTGGATGCCGCGCGCGCGCGCCTTGTCGCGGTGGACCATCGTCGCGAACGCGTCGACCGTCTCGCCGTTGAGGAGGATGTCCATGCGCACGATGTCCGAGACCTGGTAGCCGCTCGGCTCGTAGTCCATCGAGGCGTAGCCGTGCGAGACGGACTTCAGCGTGTCGTGGAAGTCGATCAGGATCTCGTTGAGCGGCAACCGACAGTGGAGCATGACGCGCTTCGCGTCGATCGTCTCCGTGCCCTCGACGAGGCCGCGACGGTCCATCACGATGCGCATGACGTCGCCGATCGACTCCGACGGCGTGATGATGCGCGCCGTCAGGATCGGCTCGGAGATCGTCTCCAGCACGGACGGGTCGGGCATCTGGAGCGGATTGTCGAGATCCTTCTCCTCGCCGCTCTTGAGCTTCAGCTTGTAGACGACGCCCGGCGACGTCGAGATGATGTCGAGCCCGAACTCGCGCCGCAGGCGCTCCTGCACGATCTCCATGTGGAGAAGGCCGAGGAAGCCGCAGCGGAAACCGAAGCCGAGCGCGAGCGACGACTCGTGGTGGAACGTGAAGGCCGCGTCGTTGAGGTGCAGCTTCTCCAGCCCCGCCGCGACCTTCGGGAACTCGTCCGTCGACATCGGGTAGATGCCGCAGAAGACGGTCGGGCGGATGTCCTGGAAGCCCGGCAGCGGCTCGGTCGCGCCAAGCTTCGCCGTCGTCACCGTGTCGCCGATCTTGATTTCGCTCGGATCCTTCACCGTGCCGACGATGTAGCCGACCTCGCCGGCCGCCAGGCGATCGACGGGCTTCTTCGTCGGCGAGAAGATGCCGACCTCATGCACCGTCGTCGAGACGCCCGAGCCCATGAACTTCACGTTCTGTCCGGCGGCGAGCGAGCCGTCCATCACGCGCACGTAGGTGATCACGCCCCGGAACTCGTCGAAGACCGAGTCGAAGACGAGCGCGCGGAGCGGCGCGTCGACGCCGCGCGTCTCGGGCGGCGGAATGCGCGTCACGATCGCCTCCAGGACGGCGGGACAGCCAACGCCCGTCTTCGCCGAGACGAGCAGCGGCTCGTCCATCGGAATGGCGAGGATGTCCTCGATCTCGCGCGAGACCTCCTTCACGTCCGCGCCCGGCAGGTCCACCTTGTTGAGGACGGGCACGATCTCAAGCTTCGCGTCCTGCGCAAAGTACGTGTTCGCGACCGTCTGCGCCTCAACGCCCTGCGCGGCATCGACGACGAGCAGCGCGCCCTCGCACGCGCCCATCGAGCGGCTGACCTCGTAGGCGAAGTCCACGTGGCCGGGCGTGTCGAGGAGGTTGAAGAGGTAGGTCTTGCCATCCTTCGCCGTGTAGTGCATCGAGACGGGGTGCGACTTGATCGTGATGCCGCGCTCGCGCTCGAGGTCCATCGCGTCGAGCGTCTGCTCCTTGAGCTCGCGCGACGAGATCGCGTGCGTCAGCTCGAGGATGCGGTCGGAAAGCGTCGTCTTGCCGTGGTCAACGTGGGCGATGATGCAGAAGTTCCGGATGTTCTCAAGTCTCATGCTGCGCGGTTCCGTTCCCTTACCGGACAAAGGACTGCACGGCGCGCTTGAAGCCCTCGGCGCTGCGGGCGATGATCGCCTCGTCGATGCTGCAGCAGATGCGGACGTAGCCCGCGAAGCCGAAGCCGCTCCCCGGCACGACGAGGATGCGCTCCTTCACGAGCGCCTCCACGAACGCGACGTCGTCGGCGACGGGGCTCTTCGCGAAGAAGTAGAACGCCCCCTTCGGCAGCGCGAATTCGACGCCCGCGTCCGTCAGCACCTTCGCCATCAGCTTGCGCCGACGGTCGTAGACGGCGAGATCGACCGTCTCGTCCACAAGCGCGGCCGCGAGCCGCTGGCCGATGACCGGCGCGTTCACGTAGCCGAGCGTGCGGTTCGTGAGCGTGACGGCCGAAACGAGCTGCGCCTGGCCGGGCATGTCGGGATTCGCGACGAAATAGCCGATGCGCTCGCCCGCGAGCGAGAGCGTCTTCGAGAACGACCCGAGGACGCACGCCCACTTCGTGAGCGGCAGGATCGCCGGCACCGTCACGCCGTCGAACGCGAACGCGCGGTACGGCTCGTCGGAGAGGAGGAAGAGCGGACGTGCCCCGTCCGTCGCCGCGCGCCGCGCATTCTCGGCCTCGACGAGCGCAGCAATCTGCGCGAGGACGTCGCGCGGGTAGATGCACCCCGTCGGGTTGTTCGGCGAATTGACGATGATCGCGCGCGTCTTCGGCGTGATCGTCGCCGCGATCCCCGCCACGTCCGGCAGGAAGGCCGGCGGAAGGGACGGCACCGTCTTCAGGACGCCGCCGAAGTGGCCGCAATAGGAGCCGTACTCGACGAAGTAGGGCGCGGGCGTGATGATCTCGTCGCCCGGCTCGACGACCGCGCGGAAGAAGCTCACCATCGCGCCGGCCGCGCCGACGGTCATCACGACGTCCTTCGCCGCGACGGACGTCTCCTGCTGGCGCGAGAGGAAGCCGGCCATCGCCTCGCGGACGGACGGGATGCCGGCGTTCGGGCAGTAGCCGAGTCCGAGCGGCTGCACGGCCGCGTCCGCGAGCCGGATCAGCTCGTCGCGCGTCCGAGGCGGCGGCGGCACGTCGGGATTGCCGAGCGAGAAGTCGCAGACGGCGTCCTCGCCGAACTGGCGCTTGAGCTCAAGGCCCTTCTCGAACATCTTGCGAATGAAACTGGATCCCGCCATCGCGCGGGCAATCTCGCCTGTGACCGTCTGCATCTCTCCTCCGCCTTTGCTTACTCCGCCGTCTCGCCAAACTCGATCTCCGGGAAGATCTCCTTGGCCGTCTTCGCGTATTCCGGGAACTCCTCGACGGCCTTCTTGGCCAGCTGCTCGCCCTTCTCGACCGCACCGTTCACCTCCGCGCAGACGATCTGCATCGTCAGCGCCGCGCCCGTCATCGCGTCCGCCCAGTCCTTCAGGTTGAGCTTCGGCCGGGCGTTGTCGCGCCCGCGGATGATGAAGTGGTTGATGAGCTCGTTCAGGTTGCCGGGGTAGTCCTTGTAGAACTTGTGCCACGGAATCCGCGCCTTCGACTTGCCCCGGTCGAGGTTCATCTCGCGCTCGTTCACGGACGTCACCTTCGCGCCCTTGAGCTTGCCCTTGAAGACGTAGCCCCGGAGATTCCGGATGAAGATCTCCTGCATGTCCTTCATGTCGTTGACCTTGCGGATCTGGATGTCCGCCGCGTGCTGGCCCTCCGGCGTCTTCAGGTCGGCCTTGAGGGTTTCAAGCTGGCGGAGCGCGTTCTTCCAGTCGAGCTGGCGCAGGGAGCCCTGCGCGACGATCGTCTCGAACTTGTCCGTGACCGACTGCATCTCCTCGTCGATCTTCGCCTGGCGCTCGGCGGCGAGCTTCTCCTGCCGCGCCTTCTCGGCGGCAGCGGCGGCCTCGGCCTTCGCCTTGCGCTCGGCCTCGAGCTTCTCGATGCGCAGCCGCTTCTCGGTCTGCTCGACAAGCTTCTCGCCGCGCGTCTTGATGTAGGTGATGCCCTTGCGGACGTTCTCGACGTCCTTCGACGTCTTGATCTGGTCGAGCATCTCCGCGAGCGCGACGGACAGCTTGCCGAGCGCACGGGCGTTCTCCTCCGTCTTCTCGACGAACGCCTCGCCTTCCGCGCTCTTCTTCACGAGCGTGCGCACGGACTGGCGGATGCGGATCGCGCTCGCCTGGCAGCCGTAGGCTCGCGCCCAGAGCTCGCGCATCGAGACGACGGCGGTCGGCAGTTCTTCGGCGGGCTTCGCTTCGGCGGCCGTCTTCGCGGGCTTGTCGGCCGGCTTCTTGTCCGCCGGCTTCGCCATGCCGTCCGGCTTCTTCGCGTCCTTCGCAGCCGTCGCCGGCGCGGCGTTTGTCGCAGGAGCCGCCGCAGCCGCTGGGGCCGCGTTCGTCGCCGCCGGGGCGGGCGCCGCCACAGCCTGCGGCGTCTCGTTCGTCGAGGCGATCGCGTCCAGCAGTTCCTTCGTCGGTTCGGGCTTCAAGAGCTTCGCGTGTTCGGGCTTCAGCAGCTTCGCGAGATCCTTCATCGGCTCTTCGCAGGCCGCGACCGCCTTCTGCGCGAACTCGTCGAACTCGTCCGCGAACTTGACGGCGTGGGCCACGGTGTCCGTCACGGCGGCACGGGCCTTCTCGTAGCCCTGCATGATCTGGCGCTGCTCCTCGGCAGCCTTCGCCTTCTTGTCGGACACGACGAACCACCAGAGCCCGCCGCCGATGCCGGCGATGAGCAGGATGCCGACGACGACGAAGAGGATTACCTTGACGAGCAGGTTGCCGCCCTTCTCGTCCTCGTCATCCTCCGCCTCGTTCGCGGGCTTCTCCGTCTCGTCGAGCGCGCCTTCGTCGCCCGCCTCGCCGCTTTCGAGATTCTTCTTGACCGCGCCCGGACGCTTCATCATCGTCGTGCGCCGCCCGCGCACCATCATCGGGCGTCGGCCCGCCACGGTCGTCGGACGCTTCACGGGCGATGCGGCGGACGTCGTCGTGGTCGCGCCCTTCAGCCCGGTCGTCAGGACTTCCTTGAACGCCTCCAGCAGCGCCTCGAAGCTCGGATAGCGGTCTGCCTTGTTGAGCGCAAGCATCCGCATGACGAGGTCGTCGATCGCGGGCGTGAGGTCGGCGCGAATCTCGCTCGGCTTCTTCGGCGGACCCATGAAGCGCTTCTTGACGACGGCGATCGAATCCTCGCCCTCGAACGGCGCGACGCCGGTGAGCGCGTGGTAGAGCGTGCCGCCGAGGGAGTACATGTCGGCGCGGAAGTCGATCGGCTCCTTCTTCACCTTCTCCGGCGAGATGTAGTAGGGCGTGCCCCAGATCTCGTCCGTGTCCTTCTGCATCGCCGCGAGGCCGAAGTCGACGAGCTTCGCGTTGCCGTTCGCGTCGAGGAGGATGTTCTCCGGCTTCACGTCGCCGTGGACGCACCCCTGGTCGTTCGCGCACTGGAGCGCCTGGGCGACCTGCTGGCAGATCTTGATCACGCGCGCGACGTCCGTCTTGCCGGGGTTCGCCTGCATGATCGAGTAGAGCGACCCGCCGCACGCGAGCTCCATCGCGATGTAGGGCATGCCGTCGCAGATGCCGTAGGAATAGACCTGCGCGATGTTCGGGTGGATGAGGCGCGCGACGGACTGCGCCTCTTTCTTGAACTTCTCGACGAACTCGGAGTCGCTGCCGTACTCCTTCAGCATGACCTTGACGGCGACGGGGCGGTCGAGCATCTTGTCGCGCCCCATGTAGACGCCGCCCATCCCGCCCGTGCCGAGTTCGCGCTCCAGGAGGAAGTTGCCGTGTTCGCCGAAGGTTCCCGGCGTCTGGATCAGCTGTTCGCTCATTTGATGATTCTCCATCCGGTGAAGGGCCAGAAGACGAAGGACGCGCATCCGCGCAGGTTGCCGCGGGGCACCGTCCCCCAATAGCGGCTGTCAAAGGAATTGTTGAAGTTGTCGCCGCAGGCGAAGTACTCGTCCGCGCCCATCGTGACGACGGACGGGCGCCCGGGCACGGGATGCTCCAGCGCGTAGGTCTCGCCCGGCCGCGCCTTCATCCGCTTGATGTAGTGCGTGCCCTGCGGCAGGTCGCGGATGCCCGTCGTCGAGAAGATCATCACCTCGTCGTCCTTCGGCTGGACGAAGTTCCACTTCCAGCGGTTGACGAAGATGAAGTCGCCCGTCGTGATCGCGCCCTTCCAGAGCGTCTCGCCCGCGCGCACGTATTTGCCGTGCAGCGCGCGGCAGGCGTCCGTCGGCAGCGACCACGTCTCGTCGGACGTGCCGACCTTCACGGTCGCGAAGCCGTCCTGCCGGGGAATGCACCGCACCTGCCCCGAGACCGGCGCCGTCCAGTCCACCGTGCGCGAACCCGTGACGGCCCACTTGAGGACGGAGAGCGGGAAGACGTCCCACGCGCCCTTCTCGGCCGTCGAGTCCGTGTGGTAGCCCCAGAGCGTCTCCTGCATCGAGCCGGTCGGGATCTTGAACGGCTCGTAGAAATAGGCGCGAAAGGCCATCGCGACCGAAATCGCAACGACCAGCGTGTCCAGCCACTCGCGGCCGTAGTCCTGCCAGGTCTTGCGCGCCGTCACTTCGAGGGAACCTTCGTCGGGATGATCTCGATCAGGGAATCGAGCTGCGACGAGAAGAGCATCGCCTCACCCTGGACCTGCGCGTTCGCGCTGTTGGCCAGCAGGTCCAGCTGCTTCTTGCACTTCTGGAGCTCCACCACGATCTTCTTCGCCTCGCCCGCGCTCTTGGGCACGAAGTCGTCGCGGCTCCAGAGCATGAGCTTCTCGAAGATCTTGCCCAGCGAGCCCAGCTCCTTGTTCTGCTTGAACGCCTGGTCGATCGCCTGCATCTTCTTCTTCTCGGACGGGAAGAGCTTCACGAGCGTCTGGAGGTCGTAGTAGGCCCGCGCCGGCGCCGCGTGGTGCTCCAGCCCGATGCGGAGCTTGAGGCCGCTCGCGTACTGGTTCAGCGCGTCGTGCATGATCTGCGCCTCCTTCGCCTGCTCCGCGTCCTTCGACTTGAGGCCCGCCGCGAGGATCTTCAGGGCCGCCGCCGCCGGCTTGCCCTTCGCGAGCAGGGCCGGGACCTGCTTGTAGTGCTGCGGCTCGCGGATGCCCAGCGGCGGCGTCCAGTCCTCCGGCAGCAGTTTCTTCGCCTTGTTGACGGCCTCGCGGACGGCCTTGATGTCGCCCGTCGCGAAGTTCTCCTTCGTGTAGAGCGGGTCTGTCCCCGACGCGCCGTAGACGGCGACATACGGCAGCTTGTCGGCCGTCAGTGCGGCCGCGCCGACCGGCTCAAGGTCCTTGTAGAACGGCACCATGTTCCGTCCATAGGCCGAGTACTGCTGCGCCACGGCCTGCTCGGCGTCCTTCGGCGGACGGAAGTTCAGCGCGAACGACTTGGGGTCTGTCCCCTTCGCGTTGCGGACGGAGAAGACGACGATGCCGTCGTGCGGCAGCTCGGCCGTCTCCCACTGCGTCGCATGCGCCTGCGGCAGCGGCATCAGGTCGGCCAGCGGCGCGAACGCCCGCACCTGGCCGGCGAACGCCTCGGCATCGACCACGACGTAGACGACCGTCCACTGGCGGAGGTCGCTCGGCGTAATCGTCCGCCCGAAGAGATAGCTCTTGGGCGAAAGCCCCGACCAGTCGACGTAGCCGTCGGCGACAGGCACGGGCGCGGCAAGCGCCGACAGCCCCAGAAGGCCCGCGCCAAGGACGAGTGAACGCTTCAGCATGCTCATGCGAGAAGACCTTTCCCAGCCTTACGCCCGGTAGTTCGGGGCTTCCTTCGTGATCGTGATGTCGTGTGGACGCGCCTCGCGCTGGCCCGCCGCCGTGACGCGGTAGAACTTGCCCTTCGCCTGGAGCTCGGCGACCGTCCGCGCGCCGCAGTAGCCGAGGGAGGCGCGAAGCCCGCCGCAGAACTGCGTCATGATCGACTTGACGTGGCCCGCGTACGGCACCATGCCCTCGATGCCCTGCGGCACGAGGCTGTCCTCGTCCTCGTTGTCCTGGAAGTAGCGCGCGCGCGAGCCCTTGCCGTTCTTCAGCGCCGCCATCGAGCCCATGCCGCGATAGACGACGTACTTGCGCCCGTTCGCGTAGATCTTCTCGCCCGGCGACTCCTCCGTGCCCGCGAGGACCGAGCCGAGCATGACCGAGTCGGCGCCGGCCGCAAGCGCCTTCGGCACGTCGCCCGAAAGCTTGATGCCGCCGTCGGCGATGACCGCGACGCCCGTGCCGCGCAGGGCCTTCGCCGCGTTGTAGACGGCCGTCAGCTGCGGGATGCCGACGCCGCAGACGACGCGCGTCGTGCAGATCGAGCCCGGCCCGATGCCGACCTTGACGGCGTGGGCGCCCGCCTTCGCGAGCGCGACGGCCGCCTCGCCCGTCGCGATGTTGCCGGCGATGACGTCCACCTTCGGGTAGTTCTTGACGATGTACTTCGTCATGTCCATGATGCCCTTCGTGTGGCCGTGCGCCGAATCGACGACGACGCAGTCGACGCCGGCGGCCGCAAGCTTCTCCATGCGCGAGAGGTCGCCCTTGCCGCCCGAGACGGAGGCCGAGACGCGGAGGCGGAACTTGTCGTCGCAGTTGTAGCCCGCGTTCGAGTTCTCGATGATGCGCGCGACGTCGGTGAAGCTGTAGAGGCCGATGACGCGCCCGGCCTTGTCCACGAGCGGCAGCTTGCCGATCTTCGCCTTGCGCATGAGGTCGTAGGCCTTCTTGAGCGACGTCTTCGCGTCGCCCGTGATCGGGCAGGGCTGCATGACGTCCTTGAGCTTCATCGCGTTCATCGGCGCGAAGCGCATGTCGGACGACGTGATCATGCCGACGAGCTTGTCGTCCGCATCCAGCACGGGGAAGCCGTTGAACTTGAGGCCCATGCGCTTCTTCTCGCTGCGGAGGAAGCTGATGTCGTCGTTTGCGTGGAAGCAGACGGGGCTCGCGATGAGGCCGTTGAGGTGGTTCTTCACCCGCGCGACCTGCGCGGCCTGCTCGTCTTCCTCCAGGTTCTTGTGGATGCAGCCGATGCCGCCGGCAAGGGCCATCGAAATCGCCATCGGCGCCTCGGTCACGGTGTCCATCGCCGCCGACATGAAGGGGATCTTCATCGACGTGCGGGAGGTGAGCTTCGTCTCAAGCGAGGTGTCGTCGGGCAGGAAGTCGGCATACTGCGTCACCAGCGTGACGTCATCATACGTGAGGCCTTCGTACGGAAAGGCCTTCATGAAAGAGTCAAGGTACTTGTTCATCGCATCCCCTTCGGGCATCAAACGCCCTTTTTAACATG
>ONTV01000183.1 GCA_900320855.1 uncultured Lentisphaerota bacterium | reverse complement strand
ACCGACGAGCAGGGGTGCGGCCTCTCGTATGAGAAGCTGCGCGGCACGGACTTCGCAGCGGGCGTCGTCGCGGAGGGAACGCTGCTCGCGGAACTGCGCGCGAAGCTGGGCCTCGCGGTCGACCTGCCGACGGTCGCGCAATGGGAACGCGCCTATCGCGGCGGCGAATCGGGGTATTCGTCGTTCCCGGACGGGCTGGGGGCGTATGCCGACAGCTCATCCGAGGAGACGAAGGCGCGCGCGGCTCGCTTCTGCTGGTACGAGGACAACAGCGAGATCAACGGCGAGAAGCAGCCGCATGTCGTCGGCACACGCGCGCCCAATCCGTGGGGACTCTACGACATGGGCGGCAATGTCTTCGAATACTGCCGTGATCCTCTTCCGGCCTACGACGGCAGTGAGCCGATTGGCGCGACAGACCCGAATCTCGCCTGGTATGCGGAACTGGCCGCAAACCCGGAGAAGGCCGTCGATCCCGACGCGGCGACGGCGGCGACACCCGTGGAGGCGATCACGAGTCGCGGCGGCAGCTTCCACATGGGTGTCAATGGGGTCGCCGCCTTTGCGCACGTGTCAGCGGGCAGCAAGTCGTGGTCGAACTGCAAGAATGGCTTTCGCCTGTGTCTGGAGCTGACATCTGACGAGGCGGACAATCTGTAATCTCGGAAAACGGAGGAGTGAAGATGAAGAGACTTGGTTTTGTTTTGGCGAGCGGACTGGCGGCGGCGGCACTAGCCGAGCCGACCGTGACGGTCGATTCGTTTGTTCAATTGCCCTCGCGGCTTGTCAAGGTCGCGTTCACGGTGTCGGAGGCGGCGATCGTCACTTTTGACGTCGAGACGAACGGCGTGAGCGTGGGCGGCGCGAACCTGCAGACGGTGGAGGGACCTGTGAACCGGATGGCCGCGGCCGGAAGCCATTCGCTCCGCTGGTGGCCGGCGGACGAGCGTTGGGATCGTCCGGCGAACGCGACTTCGGCGTGGTGTCCGCCGCGTCTCGACAATGCGCGGGCGGTCTTCCGCGTCTGGGAGGCGGCGCGTCCGCCGCGCTATCTCGTCATCGACCTCGAGACGAAGGAATTCACGTATTACGACGATGCAGGGGCGATTCCGGGTGGCGTCACGGCCGATCGCTACAAGACCGACTGCCTCGTCCTGCGGCTCTGTCCGAAGACCGACTGCTACAAGATGGGCTCGGCCAATCCGTGGGGCACCGATCACTGGATTCAGGGCACGCGTAAGCCCTACCATGCGGTCAAGTTCACGCGCGACTTCTACCTGGGCGTCTACGAGTTCACGCAGGGCCAGTACAAGAAGGCCCTGGACGTGGCGCCGGACTGCCAGTGGGGCGGCGGCGACCTCCGCTTCCCGGTGGACGGGAAGAACTCGTCTCTTGGGCAGAACAGGCTGCGCGGCGCCAACACGTGGCCGGAGGGCGGGCATGACGCCGTGACGGACGACTCGATTCTTGGCCGTCTGCGCGCGAAGTATGGCCTCGCGTTCGACCTGCCGACGGAAGCCCAGTGGGAGTATGCCTGCCGGGGCGGCCGCGAGGGCTGCACGCTCTACAACAGGGACGGCTTCATCCTCAGTACCAAAGATGAGAATGGCAACGAAGACGAGGAGATCAAACGTTGCTTGGACGAGATTGCAGTTTGCTACTTGAACGCGACGGCGGAGACGGGGCCGTGTCCGGTCGGGACAAAGGCGCCGAACGACTGGGGGTTCTATGACATGCTCGGCAATCTCCAGGAGTGGTGCCTGGACTACGGTCCAGAGAGCAACGATTTCTACCAGCAGTGCGTGGACAATCCGGCACTGGCGATTGATCCGGTCGGGACGACAACGGAGGCGGGGACTCGCATCATGCGTGGCGGAAGCTACTATCAGGGTTTCTGGAACATGACCTGCACGGCGCGCTCGGCACCAGGAGCGACCTGGACGAATGAGTCCATTGGCTTCCGTCTGGCCGTTGAGCTTCCCGGCGGCGAGGAGGGACAATGAACGCAAAGCAGATTCTGGGGCTGGCCGCCGTGGTGGCGGCCGCGCTCGTCCGTGCCGACAGCACGGTGACGATGCAGGGCAAGTTGGCTGTCGAGGCGCCGGCCACGTTCGAGTTTGCGCCGCGCGCCGCGCTTTCTCCGTGGCAGATGATGGACGTGACGGGCGGGTTCGACACGAATCCCGACGGTTCGCGGAACTTCACCTTCGTGTGCGGCGACCGCCGCATCGACGGACGGCTGCGCGTTGCCGAGCCGAAGTCGGGCGTCGTCACGTGCGAATGGACGTTCGAGGCGACGTCCGACCTGGATCTTCTGTTCCTGGGGCTTATGAGTGACCTGAAGATCGCGGACTACGGCGGCGGTCGCCTAACGGTGGATGGGGACGAACTGCCCGTCCAGCGTTTCGGCGAGATCCGCGACATTTCCCGTGTGGGCGTGCGGCGGCTGGCGCTCGCCGATGCGCAGGGTGGCAAGCGCCTGGACTGGGCCTTCCGCGAGCCGGTCAACCTGCACGTCCAATACTGGGGCGGTGACCTCCTTTCGTTTCGGCTGATCTTGCCGGCCGACGAGGGCCGTCTGCGCTACGTGGCGGGTCGCCGTCGCGCGCTGACGTTCTCGTTGAAGGGCGCGGGGCGCTTGAAGGAGAGCCGCCTGAAGCCCGTGACCATCCAGGCGGGACCCGACTGGATCCCGTTTGCGGCGGCGGGGGAGATTGTGCCGGAGTCGGCTCTGGACTTTTCGGCGCTGCGGCCGAGCGGCAAGCCGGCGGGGAAATTCGGCCGCGTCGTCGCGCGTGGGGCGCACTTCGAATTCGAGGGTCTTCCGGACGTGGCCCAGCGATTCTATGGGGCGAATCTGTGCGGCTCGGCGAACTACCCCGAGACGCTGGCGGACGCGCGTCGGCTGGCGCGCAATCTCGCGCGCATCGGCTACAACACCGTCCGCATCCACCACCACGATTCGCACTGCGTCGATCGCACGAAGCCGGGGCTTACGACTTTGGACGAGTCGATGATGCGGCGATTGGACAATCTCTTCGCGGCCTGTGCCGAGGAGGGCCTTTACATCTCGACAGATCTCTTTGTCTCGCGCACGAGCGCCGGCATCGCCTGGCGTGACATCGGTGTCGATCGTGACGGGAAGATGTCGATGGAGGACTACAAGTAC
>ONTV01000092.1 GCA_900320855.1 uncultured Lentisphaerota bacterium | reverse complement strand
AGGAAACAGCTGCAACCGGCACGATGCGAAGCGCCCAGGTCAACACGCCGACATTGCGCCGCCGGCACCACGCCAAGACGCTTACCGCCAACGGCAGCAATAATGTTGGAATACAGATCAACAGGACAGCCCTCTATTAGATGATTGCGATTATACCACAATTCCCGAACAGGAACAATTACGACAGGAACAATTACGGTGCCTTGCGCCGGCGGATTCGCCCATGGCGATTCAGTTTGAAGGTGGATCCACGACCATCCGCGAACGAACGGGAGTCCCGTGAATCTGCGCGGGAGACGCTGCGTCAGAACGCGAAGGCAAGCGAGACGCCGGTGACGAAGTTGTAGCTGTCCGCGTAGGCTTCCGTGCCCTCGTCGTGCGACGCGGCGTCATGCGCCGACGAGTCGAACAGGTCGTCGTAATAGGCGAGGTATGCGCCGAGCGACACGCCGTCCGTGATGTTCCACGTCAGCTCGCCCTTTAGGCAGGTGTCCATCAGGCACGCCTCGTCGCAGCCGTCGCCGGCCTCGCCGAGGTAGGCCGTCACGCGGCGCTGGTCGTCCCAGCCCTGCGCGAGGGAGACGCGGAACGAGAGGATGTCGTCATCGCCCTCTTCCTTCCCCTCGACGACCGAGAACGTGTGTCCGACCTCGAGGTTGAGGCAGGTGCCCTCGTCGCGGTCGATGTCGCGCTCGCAGGAGAACGTCGGCTCGAACCAGAGGTCGGGCAGGCCGACCGAGAACGTGAGGAACTGCGTGTCGTCATCGACCACTTTCGGATGGGACTCGTATATGTAGCCGAGCTCGAACGCGACCGTCGTCGCCCCGCTAGGCGGTATCGGCGCGTCGTCTCGCCGGACGCGGCGCTGACGGAGACGAAGCCCGCCGCCGCGAGGCTCGCGAGATTGCGGTAGACGGCGCTCAGGCTCATCGCCGCGCCGAGGCGGTCCGCCAGTTCGCGCGGCGTAAAGCAGACGCAGACGTCCAGGTTCTCCCGGAAGAAACCGCATAGCGTCTCGCGCGGTCGCGTCTCGTATGCCTGCCGCCGCATGGCTGAATCTCCAATTTGCGAATCGCTCGCGAATTGGAGCACAATCCGGACGTCACCGCAAGGGGGTGGGGAATGCAAATCGGAATGACGCGGATTGAGGCCATACCCACGGCCTCGACTTCGGCTGGTGGGCCCTGATGGCGCCGGGGGCGCGTACCAAGTTCGTCAAGGGGCCGTCGGTCGGCATCCATCCGGACATGATCGAGTACGGCACGTCGAAGGCTGCGGTGTGGGACTGCCCCGCGACGGTCATGCTGCGCTTCCCCGAAACGTCGGGCCTGGCGCGGCTCGACGACCTCGCCGAGACGGTCTGCCGCTGGGAGGAGGTGCGCGAGAGGGGGCTGATGCCGGACGGCTTCGCGCGGCGCCCGCGTCCGTTCAAGGCCGAAGCCGGCACGCGCGACCGCCAGGTGTCGAGCTACGACATCTTTGCCCAGCGTCCGAACAACTACCATCCCGACGTCGAGTTCTTCCATCAGGACAGGTATCCGCAGGTCTACGGCGAGTTCGTCTGGACGGGCTTCGACTATCTCGGTGAGCCGGATCCGCACGGCGAGACGGCGCGGAGCTCCTACTACGGCGTCTGTTGCGGGCGTCTGCAACGGCGACCCGACGGACATGAACGGCCTTCAAGCGAAAAGGCTTTGCAACAGCCTCGATCCAATTCGAGGGGCCTGTCCCCGTCTCATGGCAAATCGCCGCCACTCGCCGCAAGCTGGGTTGTGCAATCGAATATGTTTATTTGGTGAAATGAATATGGTGTTTCGCGCGATGGTTTGCTACAATATCCCGCGTGATGACGAAAAAGGCACAGACGTCGGTCGGGTTTCTCCTCGCGATGGCGGGGCTGGGCGGGCTTTTGTACGGGATCGACTTTGGCACGATTGCCGCCGCGATGCCGTACATCCGCGCGCTGGGGATGTTCTTGGACGGCGAGCTGAGCGTCGTCGTCGGGGCGGTTCTCTTCGGCGGCGCGCTTCGCCTGCCGGCAAGCCCCGCGTGGCGTGCGAAGGGAGGGCCGGCGACAGCGGACGGCGGACTAAGGCGCTGGTCGTCCTCTCCGACACGTCGAAGGTGCTGAGGGACTTGAGCCAACGATTACAGGGGATTCGAAAGGGATCAAGGCAAGTCGTCCAGAAACTCCGGGATGAGGGTGGTGTCTGCGTCGGCTGGCGGATTTTGATATAATAGGCGCCAAATGAACGTCTTCAATTCTCTCTCGCGTCGGGTCGAGGCCCTTGAGCCGCTCGCCGACAACACGATCCGCCTCTACACGTGCGGGCCGACCGTCTACAATTTCGCCCACATCGGCAACTTCCGCGCCTACACGTTCGAGGACGTCCTTCGCCGCGTCATCCAGTTCAACGGCATGAAGGTGCGCCAGGTGATGAACCTCACGGACGTCGACGACAAGACGATCAGGGGCGCGAACGCGCAGGGCGTTGCGCTCACGGCCTACACGAAGACGTACAAGGACGCGTTCTTCGCCGACCTGAAGCGGCTCAACGTGCAGCCGGCCGAGGTCTATCCCGCCGCGACCGACCACATCCCCGAGATGATCGCGCTCGTCGAGAAGCTGATGGCGAAGGGCGTCGCCTACCAATCGGACGACAAGTCCGTCTACTTCAAGGTGCGCGAGTTCCCCGGCTATGGCAAGCTCGCGCACATCGACTTCGACCACCAGCAGACGGGCCTCCGCTGCGCGGCCGACGAGTACGACAAGGAGAACGTCGGCGACTTTGCGCTCTGGAAGGCATGGGAGCCGTCCGACGGCCCGGTGGGCTGGGACTCGCCGTGGGGGCGCGGCCGCCCCGGCTGGCACATCGAATGCTCGGCGATGTCGATGAAGTACCTCGGCGAGACGTTCGACCTCCACACGGGCGGCATCGACAACCTCTTCCCCCACCACGAGAACGAGATCGCCCAGGCCGAGGCCGCGACGGGCAAGCCGTTCGTCAAGACGTGGATGCACTGCGCGCACCTGCGCGTGAACGGCGAGAAGATGTCGAAGTCGCTCGGCAACTTCTTCACGCTCCGCGACCTGCTCGACAAGGGCTACACGGGCCGCGAGATCCGCTACGTGCTCATCAACGCGCACTACCGCAGCGGGCTCAACTTCGCGTTCTCCGCGCTCGACGACGCGCGCAAGTCGCTTGCGCGCATCGATGCGTGCGTGGAGAAGGTGGGAAAGTGGGAAAGTGGGAAGGCGGGAACGTGCGCCTTTGCGCAGAAGTGCCTCGACGATTTCACGGCGGCCGTCAACGACGACCTGAACCTGCCGAAGGCGTTTGCCGCGCTCTTCGAACTCGTGCGCGAGACGAACGCCGCGCTTGCCGCCGCCGAGACGGCGGGCTTTGACGCGGGCGAGGTTCTGCGCGTCTTCCGCCGCATGGACGAGGTGCTGGGCGTCATCTTCTTCGAGAACGAGAAGAAGGCGGTCGAAGTCCCGGCAGACGTCCAGTCGCTGCTCGACGCGCGCGCCGCCGCGCGGCAGGCGAAGAACTGGGCGGAGTCCGACCGGCTGCGCGACGTGATCGCGGCGGCGGGCTGGCTCGTGAAGGACTCGAAGGACGGGCAGTCGGTTTCTCCCAAACAGTAAAACGTCAGGAGGTGCAAGATGGACATCAAGACAAAGGCTGAACTGGACGAGGCGGTGAAGACGGGCAAGGTGCTCGTCGATTTCTGGGCGACCTGGTGCGGGCCGTGCCAGATGATGGGGCAGATGATCGAGCGCGAGCTTCTTCCGCAGATGCCCGAGCTGAAGGTCGTCAAGGTCAACGTCGACGAGGCGCCGGAGCTTGCGGCGCAGTTCGGCATCATGTCCATCCCCGCGCTCTTCTGCTACCGGGACGGCGCGAAGGTCGCCGAGTACATCGGCGTGACGGACACGGCGACGATCCGGGGCGCGCTGGGCTGAAGCCGTCCGAACCGCGAGACGTGCGGGACACGCGACGACAAAATTGGAAAAACAAGAAAGCACGAACCAAGAAGAAAGAGAGCATGAAAGCGCCGCACACCACCCTGTTGGCGACGGCCCTCGCCGCCTTGATCCTCCCGGCCTTCGCCTTTGACGCGCTGAAGGACCGTCCGACGCCGCCGAAGCGCATCTTCGGCGAGACGCCCACGCAGCGGGACGCCCGCCGCGCGTGGTGGACGCACGACCGCTTCGGCATGTTCATCCACTTCGGCCTTTATTCGGCGGCGGCGCGCCACGAGTGGGTCCAGTCGAAGGAGCGGATTGCCTCCGACGTCTACGAGAGGCGCTACATGCCGCACTTCAACCCCGACCTCTTCGACGCGAGGGACTGGGCGCGACGCGCGAAGAGGGCCGGCATGAAGTACATGGTCCTCACGACGAAGCACCACGACGGCTTCTGTCTGTGGGACACGAAGACGACCGACTACAAGATCACGAAGACGCCGTTCGGCCGCGACCTCGTGCGCGAATACGTCGCCGCCGCGCGCGCGGAAGGGCTGAGGGTCGGCTTCTACTTCTCGATCAAGGACTGGCATCACCCCGACTATCTCATCGACGCGACCCATCCGCTCCGTCCGGCGAACGGATTCACGGACGAAATCTACGAGAAGCTGAACGCGGGGCGCGACTGGAACCGCTACCGCGACTACATGTACGCGCAGGTGAAGGAGCTCTTGACGGACTACGGCACGATCGACATCATCTGGTACGACTACACGGTGAAGGAAAAGTACGGCAAGAACTGGAAGCACTGGGAGTCGGTCGAGCTCATGAAGCTCACGCGGTCGCTTCAGCCCGGCATCCTCGTCGACAGCCGCCTCGACCTCATGGACACCGAGGACGGCTGGGACTTCGTGACGCCGGAGCAGTGCCGCGTCACCCAGTGGCCGCAGGTGGATGGGAAGAACGCGCCGTGGGAGACGTGCCAGACGTTCTCCGGCTCGTGGGGCTACTACCGTGACGAGGAGACGTGGAAGAGCCCGCACCAGCTCATCGAGCTGCTCGTCAACTCGGTCGCCTTCGGCGGCAACCTGATCCTCAACGTCGGCCCGACGGGGCGCGGCGCGTTCGACTACCGGGCCTGCGACCGACTCGACGCGATCGGCGCGTGGATGCACGCGAATGGCCGCGCGATCTACGGCTGCACGGCCGCGCCGGCGGAATTCAAGACGCCCGTCGATTCGCTCCTCACGTACAACCCCGAGACGAACCGCCTCTACGTCCACCTCGTCAACTACCCGATGGGCGCGCTGCCGTTCGACTTCGCGGAGAAGGTCGAGTACGCGCAGTTCCTGCACGACGGATCGGAGCTGACGATCCGGAAGGGCGCGGCGATCCAGCATTCGCAGAGCGGCGACCTCGGCCGTCGCGACAACATCGTCCTGCCGATGAAGAAGCCGAACGTCGAGATTCCCGTCATCGAGCTTTTCCTGAAGAAATGACGGGCTGCGGCGCGCGCGTGTCGCGCGCGCCCCATTTGAGACGCGCAGATGCTGGACTTCAGGGGAATCTCCGTCCATTACGGACATCAGGACGTCCTGACGGACGTCACGTTCCGCGTCAACAAGGGCGATCGCGTCGGCGTCGTCGGCCCGAACGGTTCGGGCAAGTCGACGCTCTTCAAGATCATCCTCGGCGAGATGTCGACGGACACGGGCGAACTCGTCATCGAGTCGAGCCCGCGCATCGGCTTCACGCGGCAGAACCCGGCGCCCGACACGCCCGAAGAGACGCTGCTCGACTATGCCCTGCGCGGCATCCCCGGCCTCTCGGAGATGGAGGCCGAGATGGAGGCGCTGGAGGCCGACCTCTCGGATCCCGTGAAGATGCGGCGCTACGGCGAGCTTCAGACGAAGTTCGAGCATCTGGGCGGCTACGACATCGAGACGCGCGTGAAGATCGCGCTCGGCGGCCTCGGCTTCGCGACCGAGGACTTCGCCAAGCCGTTCAAGTCGTTCTCCGGGGGCTGGCGCATGCGCGCGGAGCTCTCGCGCGTCCTCGCGTCGAAGCCCGACCTCCTGCTGCTGGACGAGCCGTCGAACTACCTTGACCTGCCGGCCGTCGAGTGGCTGCAGAAGTTCCTGAAGGCCTACGACGGCACGCTCATGCTCATCTCGCACGACCGCTATCTCCTGCGGACGCTGACGAACATCATCGTCGAGGTCGACGCGGGGACGGCGACGCGCTACGAGGGCGACCTCGACTACTACCTCACCGAGCGCGAGGTGCGCTACGAGCACCTGAAGGCCGCGAAGGAGAACCAGGACCGCCATCGCGAGCAACTGCAGCGCTTCGTGGACCGCTTCCGCGCGCAGGCGACGAAGGCCGCGCAGGCCCAGTCGCGGCAGAAGCTCATCGACAAGATCGACGAGGCGCGGATCGTCCTGCCGAAGCGCTACACGAACTCCGGCCGGCTGCGCCTCGCCGAACCGCCGCCGAGCGGCATTGAGATGTTCCGCT
Organism: uncultured Lentisphaerota bacterium; assembly: GCA_900320855.1. Classification (GTDB taxonomy): domain Bacteria; phylum Verrucomicrobiota; class Kiritimatiellia; order RFP12; family UBA1067; genus UBA1067. The sequence continues at coordinate 10,699 of ONTV01000092.1, read as the reverse complement.
GCGAGAACCTCGGCTTCTCCTACGACGGCGTGAAGAAGGTCTTTTCGGGCCTTTCGTTCAACATCACGCGCGGCGACAAGGTCGCGCTCATCGGCTACAACGGCCTCGGCAAGACGACGCTCCTGCGCCTCATCGCCGGGACGCGGCAGGCGACGGAAGGGAAGGCCGTCCTCGGCCACAACGTCGTCCCCGGCTACCTGTCGCAGGAGTTCGCCGAGACGATTCCGCCTGACCTCACCGTCTACCGCAACGCGAAGAACGCCTGGGACGCGCACGGCGGCGGGCCGGAGAAGGTCTTCCGCAATCAGCTTGGCGCCTTCGGCTTCGACGAGAACGACGTCGAGAAGCCGGCGGGCGTCCTTTCCGGCGGCGAGAAGATCCGCCTCGCGTTTCTGCGCCTCTTCCTCACCGCGCCGAACTTCCTGCTTCTGGACGAGCCGACGACGCATCTCGACCTTGACGGACGCCGCCTCCTTCAGGACGCGCTGCGGAAGTATGCGGGGACGATCCTGCTCGTCTCGCACGACATCGACTTCGTGCGCGCCGTCGCGACGAGCATCCTCGAGATCACCCGGGAGGGCATCCGCTCGTATCCGGGCGGCTACGACTACTACTGCGAGAAGAAGGCGGAGCGAGATGGTCGAATGGAGGGGGAGGCAACCACCAAACGACCGAACGACCAGACCTCCAAACAACAAGACATCCAAACGACCAAACTGCCAAACGACCAAACCTCCAAGCTCTCCGCCAAGGACATTCGGAAGCAGCGGGCGGCGGAGCGTGCGAAGGTCGCGCCGAAGCTGCGTGAGCTGAAGGCGCGCGTCGCGACGGCGGAGCAGAAGATCGACGAGCTGCAGAAGGCGCTGGACGCGGCATCGGCCGAGCTCTTCAATCCGACGCCGACGACCGACTTCGCCGAAGCGAACCGCAAGGTGCGCACGCTCCAGTTCGAGATCGACCGCTACACGGCCGACTGGGAGGAGGCCGCGACCGAGCTGGAGGCCCTGACGCAGACGACAACCGACACTTGACCGCACACGACCCATGATCTCGATTCTGCTTGCCGCTTCGCTTTCCTTTACCGCGACCGCAACCGGCGTGGAGAAGGGGACTCCCATCGAATTTCTCTTCGCCGGGAAAGATTCGGATCGCGATTACGAGACGATGTTCCTCCTGGACGAGTCCGTCGGCGACCTCTGCGCGCGGCTGGAGAAGGCCGGACTGCCCAAAGGCCGGGCGACCGACCGCCGCACGTGCATTCTCTGGCCCGTCGGCTGCCGTGTCCGCCTGACGCCGGCCCTGTCCGACTCTGTCGAGACGACCTGGCCCGAGGGTCTGTCCCCGGCGGAGTTCATCTACACGGGCGGCACGCGGAACGAGAAGGGGGGCGTCGTTGCGTCGGACGAGATGCCGCTCGCCTTCTGTACGCTCTATTCGCTCGCGCAATCGCCCCTCGTCTTCGACGGCATCTACCGGCAGGGCGACGTCTATGGCGCGCACACGGCGAAGGCCACGCTAGAGAAGGGGGTGCGCAAGACCTTCACGATCTCCTGGGACGAACAGACGTTTCCACGGCATCTGGACGTGACGTTCACGCCGGGCACGGCCGTGCAACGGCTTGGTGAAATCCGTGCCGCCGCCAGCAACGGCGTGGTCGAGGTCATGGCCGACTTCGATCCGTCGCTCACCGTTCGGGAGGCTACGCAGATTGCCCAGGCGCTGGCCGTCATCGACTCGGTTGCCGTCAAGATGAACGGACGGCGCGAGGGACGGCTTTTCTTCCGCGCCTTTCTGCCACCTGTCAGCTGGCGTGACCGGCAACAGCGCCTCACGCAGCCGTTCGAATTGACGCTGGGCGCGGACAACGGATCGGACACGCTCGTCTTGATCGAAGAGGACTGGACGGTCGAGGGAAATGATCCGAAGCTGACGCCGAAGACGATTCCGTTTGACGCAGCAAAGGTCTACGCGAAGACGGACACCTGTTTTCTGTTCGCCGCGCCGACGCTGCCGCTGGATCGGCTTTACGCAGCGATGCGGAAGCTGAAAGGTGCCGTGATCCTCAACTGGTATGTCTTCGCATCCGAATAACTCTAGTTTACATAACGCGGGTTATGCAAATATCGTCTGGAGAGCTGAAAATGAATACGAACTCGATCAATCCTGAATTTGGGGCGCGCGCCGTCAGCGTCTATGGCGGCGCGGGCGATGCGCTCGACGACTTTCCCGTCCTCAAGGCGTTTCAGCAGTATATCGACGCCGAACAGGCCAAGGCGCGCAAGCGCCTTCTGGCGCTGGGCGTCTTCTTCGGCGTCCTGATGCTGGCCGTCATCGCCATCTTCGTCGTGCTGCTCGTGAGCGTCTCCAGCCGCAATCAGCTGCTGAACGACCGCCTGGTCGAGTTCGCGATGAAGGAGCGCGGTGCCGCCACGGCGCCGGTTGTTGTCCAGCCGCCGCAGGACAGCGCGGCCGTCCTTGCGTTCACGACGAAGCTCGAGGAGATGCAGCGCAAGCTTGCGGAAGCCCAGGCCAAGGCCGACAAGGCCGTGGCCGAAGCCGAGGCCAGCCGCGCCGCGCAGCAGGCCGCCGCAGATGCGGCAAAGCCCAAGGCGCCCACGGCCGAGGAACTTGAGATCCAGCGCCTGAAGGCCGCGCTGGCCGCCGAAAAGGAAAAGGTCGCCGAGGAGCAGAAGCGCCGCCGCGAAGAGGAACTCGAAGCCTATCGGCGCAAGCATTATCCGGAACTCTACGCGTCGCCTCGCTCCGTTGCAGCCCAAGCGCCCGCAGCTCCAGCTCCTCGTCAGGCCCCTTCCCGTTCGGCCGACTCCCCTTCTTCGCGCGCCACGGTGCCGCGCGATGTCGTGGACCAGATTCTCGAGGACCTGGATCGGCTTGAGGATGAAACCCCGCCCAAGGCCAAAGGCCAGAAGCCGTCCATTCCGCCGTCTGCTGCAGACAAGGAACCAAAATCCGAAAACGCGGCGACTGACGCCCTTTCGCCGATTTCCTATTTCGAGGACGACGAGGGCGGTTCAAACGCGCTGAAGGCCCATGCGCTCCGCATCAAGAGCGGCGAGACGAGCCTCGACTGGGGCATACCAGATTGAGGTGGTGCTCCGAGGTCTAGAGACGAAGGTCATCACCCCGTCGCTCAGACGCGCTGTCCGTCGCTGTGGCGCGGGGAGCAGCTCGCTCCGACGGGAAGCTTGAAATCGAAGCGCTGCTCGGTCAGGGGGTGCGTGAAGACAAGGCGGACGGCGCGCAGATGGAGGCCGTCTGCCCTTCTGGCCCCATACTTGACATCGCCGACAATCGGGTGGCCCGCTTCGCTGAAATGGACGCGAATCTGGTTCTTGCGGCCGGACTTGAGCGCGACTTCGACACGCGTCGTGCCCTTCTCGACGGCCAGCCGCTTCCACTCCGTCCGCGCCAACTTGCCAAGCTTCGGATCTGAGACGCTTGCGACTTTCATCGTCTTCGGGTCATCGCGCAGATACGATTCGAACACGCCGGACGCTTCGGGCAAGACACCCTCGACGCGCGCGAGGTACGTCTTTTCGGTCAACTCGTTCCACCGGTCGCGAATCGCGTCCGCCAGCCTCGCGTCCTTCGCGAACATCAGGACGCCACGCGTCTCCCGGTCGAGCCGATGGACGAGGAAAACGCGCTTGGAACTGCGTGCCTGGCCCTTTCGAACATAGGCGTTCAGGTAGTTCTCCGCTGTCGGCTGGGTCTCGCGCGCGACGCGCCCGACAAGCTTCGTATGCGTCGTCAGGAGACCCGCCGGCTTGTCAATCACGATCAGGTCGCGATCTTCGTACAGGATCTCAAACGGCAGGAACTTCGACCTCATCACGCTCCGCCCAGCATCTTCCGCATGCGCGCGACGGCGAGATGGATCTTTTCCAGCGACGTCGCGTACGACATGCGCACAAACCCTGCGCCGCATGGCCCGAATGCACTGCCCGGCACGACGGCGACGCCAAGCTCCTTCAGGAGGCGAATGGCGAAGTCCTCGTCGGAAAGCCCCGTCGCGCGGATGTCGGCGAAAATGTAGAACGCGCCCTTCGGCAACACCGTCTTCAGCCCCATCGCGTTAAGGGCCGGAACGAGGTAGTCGCGGCGACGGCGATACTCATGGCGCATGCGCGCGACCTCCGAGTCGCCATGATCCATCGCCTCCACGCCCGCCGCCTGCGAGAGCGTCGGCGCGGACATGATGCCGTACTGGTGGATCTTCATCATCGCGTCAATGACGTCCGTCGGCCCGCAGGCATAGCCGAGGCGAAAGCCCGTCATCGCCCAGGACTTCGAGAAGCCGTTGAGCAGGATGACGCGGTCGCGGTATTCGGGGAAGGCCGAGAACGACGGAAGCGTCCGCCTGTCGCCGCCCTCGCCGTCCGTCTCGACATAGTTGAGTTCCGAATAGACTTCGTCGGCGAGAATGAGCAGGTCGTGCCGTTCGGCGAAGGCGAGGATCGCCCGCATATCGTCGCGCGACAGGACGGCGCCCGTCGGATTGCACGGGAAGTTGAGGAGAATCGCCTTCGTCTTCGGTGTCACCTTCCGCTCCAGGGCCTCGAGCGTGAGGCGAAACTCGTCCGTGACGCTCGTCTCGACGCAGACCGGCACGGCGTGCGCGAGACGAATCGTCGGCGCATACGAGACGAAGCACGGTTCATGGTAAAGCACCTCGTCGCCCGGCGAGCAGATTGCGCGGATCGCGAGGTCAATGGCCTCCGAAACGCCGACCGTGACGAGAATCTCCTTCGACCAGTCGAACGACGCCTTGAAGCGGCGCGCGAGGTAGCGGGCAATCGCCTGGCGAAGTTCGGGCGTGCCGAGGTTCGAGGTGTAGTGCGTCCCGCCGTCCTCAAGGCACGTCACGGCCGCGCGGGCGATGTGCCAGGGCGTGTCGAAGTCCGGCTCGCCGACGCCGAGGGAGACGACGTCCTTCGATTGGGCGACGATGTCGAAGAACTTGCGGATGCCGCTTTTCGGCAGGGCCGCGACATGCGGGGCTACTCTCGGACGGGCGTTCACTTGCGGTTCACCAGGCTCACGGTCTTCTCCGACGGCGGCGGCAGCACGCGATCCAGCACCGTCACGCGCATCATGCCGCAGACGTAGACGCCCGGCCTCGCGTCCGCCAGACCAAAGACTCCCTTCATGCTTGGCATCCCCATCTCGTGTTCCAGAGTTCGCCTTACTGCGCGCACCCGCCGCAGATCTCGTCCGCCAACGCCGCCAGGGCCGCCGTCGACGTCTCGTTCAGCGCCGAGAGGATCTTCACCGTGTTCATGCAGAACGTGAGGTTCTTCGACTTCTCGAACAGGCCCTTCATGACGCGCGCGGCCGTCGGCGCCCACGAGCCGTTCTCGATGAAGCCGACCGTGCGGTTCTGGTAGTTGCGCTCGGTGAGATGGCTGATGAACGTGCGCATGAACGGGAAGATCTCGCCGTTGTATGTCGTCGTCGCAAGGACGAGCTTGCCGTAGCGGAAGGCGTCCTCGACCGTCTCGAAGAGCTCGTCGCGCGCGAGGTCGGCGACGACGACTTTCGGGCAGCCGCGCTCCCGGAGCATTTCGGCGAACAGCTCGACCGCCGCCTTTGTGTGCCCGTAGACGGACGTGTAGGCGATCAGCACGCCCTCCGACTCGACGGCGTAGCTCGCCCACGTCGTGTACTGCTTGACCGCGTGGGCGATCGCGTCGGGCGTGTCGAGGATCGGCCCGTGCAGCGGGCAGATCGTCCGGATGTCCAGCCCGGCCGCCTTCTTGAGGAGCGCGAGGACCTGCGGGCCGTACTTGCCGACGATGCCGATGTAGTAGCGGCGCGCCTCGCAGTCCCACCCTTCGGGATCGACGACGTCGTTCGCGCCGAACTTGCCGAAGCCGTCCGCCGAGAAGAGCACCTTGTCCGCCGTGTCGTACGTGACGATGACTTCCGGCCAGTGGACCATCGGCGCGGCGACGAACGCGAACGTGTGGCGGCCCGTCGCGAGCGTGTCGCCTTCCTTGACGACGACCTGGCGATCCTTCCAGTCCGTGCCGAAGAAGTTCCGCATCATGCCGAACGCCTGCGCGGACGCGACGATCTTCGCCTCGGGATAGGCGGACATGAACGTCGCGACGTTCGCCGCGTGGTCTGGCTCCATGTGCTGGACGACGAGGTAGTCGGGCTTCCGCGTGCCAAGGACATCCGCGAGGTTGGAGAGCCATTCCCGGCTGAAGTTCTGGTCAACCGTGTCGAAGACGGTCACCTTCTCGTCCAGGACAACGTAGGAATTGTAGGCCATCCCGTTCGGCACGGGGTACTGCCCCTCGAACAGGTCGACCTTGTGGTCGTTGACGCCAACGTACCGAATGTCTTCTGAAATCTTCATGCGTGTCATCTCCTTCGAAAATCGGGACATATTATACCATATTGCCGACATTCGGCAGGCCCGCGAAGCCGCGCGCGAGGTCGGCGTCCGTCGGGATGTAGTCGCTCATCGTGCCGTCGTTGTACTTGCCGTAGGCGACCATGTCAAAGTAGCCCGTGCCGGTGAGCCCGAAGACGATCGTCTCCTTTCGCCCCGTTTCCTTGCAGCGGAGGGCCTCGTCGATCGCCGCGCGGATCGCGTGCGACGACTCGGGCGCGGGCAGCGTCCCCTCCGTGCGCGCGAAGAACGTCGCCGCCTCGAAGACCGTCGTCTGCTCGACGCTCGTCGCCTCCATGAGGCCCTGATCGTAGAGTTCGGAGAGCATCGAGCTCATGCCGTGGTAGCGGAGGCCGCCGGCGTGGTTCGCGGACGGGATGAAGCCGCTTCCGAGCGTGTACATCTTCGCGAGCGGGCAGACGCGCCCCGTGTCGCAGAAGTCATAGGCGTACCGGCCGCGCGTCAGCGACGGGCAGCTCGCCGGCTCGACGGCGACGATCCGGTAGTCCGCCTCGCCGCGCAGCTTCTCGCCCATGAACGGTGCGATGAGGCCGGAGAGGTTCGAGCCGCCGCCCGCGCAGCCGATGATGACGTCGGGCGTGACGCCGAGCTTCCTGAGCGCGGCCTGCGTCTCAAGGCCGATGATCGACTGGTGGAGGCAGACCTGGTTGAGGACGCTGCCGAGGAGGTAGCGCGCGTTCGGCAGATTCTGCGCCGCCTCGACCGCCTCCGAGATCGCGCAGCCGAGCGAGCCGGTCGTGCCGGGGAACTCGGCGTTGATCTTGCGCCCGACGTCCGTCGTCATTGACGGCGACGGCGTGACGTCCGCCCCGTACGTGCGCATCACCTCGCGGCGGAACGGCTTCTGCTCGTAGGAGCATTTGACCATGTAGACGTGGCACTTGAGGCCGAAGAACGCGCTCGCCATCGAGAGGGCCGTGCCCCACTGCCCGGCGCCCGTCTCGGTCGTGACGTCGGTGAGGCCCTGCTCCTTCGCGTAGTAGGCCTGGGCGATCGCGCTGTTGAGCTTGTGCGAGCCGGACGTGTTGTTGCCCTCGAACTTGTAGTAGATCTTCGCGGGCGTGCCGAGGGCCTTCTCAAGGAAGATCGCACGGACGAGCGGCGAGGGCCGGTACATCTTGTAGAACTCGCGCACCGGCTCCGGAATCGGGATGTAGGCCGTCGTGTCGTCCAGCTCCTGGCGGACGCACGCCTTGCAGAAGACGCGTTCGAGCTCTTCCGCCGTCACGGGCTTCAGGGTCGCGGGGTTGAGAAGCGGCGCGGGCTTCTTCTTCATGTCCGCGCGCATGTTGTACCACGCCGTCGGCAGCTCCGCCTCGGTCAGGTAGGTCTTGTAGGGGTCGTTGTCCATTCTCGTTCATCCTTTCTTCTTCTCAATCACTTGTCCGTGCGGCCGCCCGCAAACGGCTTGACCGTCATGCCGCGCTTGACGCGGTGGCCGCCGTCCGCGACGATGCGCTCGCCGACCTTCAGGCCCTTCTCGACGAACAGCCAGTCGCCGACGAGATCGCCGCGCGCGACGGCCCGGCGTTCGGCGACGCCCTGCGCGTCCAGCACCCAGACATACGGGCCCTGCGTGTCCTGGAGAATTGCCGTCGGCGGAATCGCCGGACGCTTCACGCCGGCCTTTGAGCGCAAGGTGACGGCCACGACGCCGCCCGGGACGAGCCGCGTGTCGGGATTCGAGAGCCTCGCGTAGATCGCCAGCGAGTCCGTCGCCTCGTCCGCCAGGTTGTCGACGTACTCGACCGCGCCCTCGCCCGTGAACGGCGTGCCGTTCGCGAGCGTGACGGTGATCTCGACGTCGTCGCGGTGCCGCCGCCCGTTTGACGAGGCAATGTCCAGCAGCTCGCGGTTGGCGACGGCAAAGCGCACGCGGATCGGGTCCATCTGGACGATCGTGACGAGCGTCAGCGCGCCGGCCGCCACGTAGTTGCCCTTCGTCTTGGCGGTCGAGCCGATCTTGCCCGCGATCGGCGCGACGATCGTGCAGTGGCAGAGGTCATCGCGCGCCGCGATGAGTTCGGCCTGCGCCGCCGCCAGCGCCGCGCGCGAGCTGTCGCGCTGGGAAAGCGCGTTGTCCACCGCGTCGAGCGAGACAGCGCGCGTCTCCAAGAGCTTCTTGTGCCGCTCGTAGCTGAGCTCGGCGTACTGGACGTTCGCCTTGCACTCCTGAAGCTTCGACTCCGCGTTCTTAACGGCCGCCTCGTACTTGATCGGGTCGATCCGGTAGAGGACGTCGCCCTCCTTCACGATCTGGCCGTTCGCGAAACAGACTTCGCGGATCTCGCCCGAAACCTGCGGGATGACGTCGACCTGGGCGATCGGCACGACACGTCCCGGATAGACGCTCGCCTTGGGGTCTGTCTTCTCGACGACCTCGCAGACGGGCAGGGAAATCTCCATCGCCGCCACCAGCAGGGAACACGCCACAGACATCGTCATTTCGCAACCTCCTTCGCGATCTGGTGCATGAGCCGCGCCTCGTCGTCCGTCACGCAGACCGGATGGGACGAAAGCCCCTCAAGGTCGGCGTCCCAGAGGGCCGCCGCCCAGACGAGCGCCTGTAGGTACTCGCCCTTCTCGTTCAGATGAAACGTGTCCGAGTTGACCGACCAGGTCAAGTCCGGATTCCTCTTGAACTGGTCTTCCGGCTTCTGGCTGCGCCCGCCGACGACGTCGCCGCCGAAGGAATGCGCACCGTAGGCGCTCCGCGCGCGCGGCCATCTCGTCCGCCGAAATCTTCCACTGCGCGAGGCGCTTGTCGAACGGCGTGTAGCTCCACGTCTCCTGCACGACGATCTTCGCCTGCGGCGCCAACGTGCGCACGGTCTTCACGAGGTCGTCGCCCCAGGGATGGAAGGACTCCTTCCGCCAGCTCAGGTGACTCGCCTGCTGGATCGTGACGACATCCCACTTGACGCCCTTCAGGACGTCCGTGAGCCGCGCGTCGCGCACAATGCGCCTGATTCCGTTGTCAATGACGCGGTCGTAGCGGTAGGCGCCCTTCGCCTTCTCGTCCCGCAGTTCCGCCACGACATTCGTCGCGTGCCGTTCCAGCGAACAGCCGCCGATGTAGAGCGAGCCGAGGTCAAGCTTCTGGCCGCTGTCCGCCGCGACCTGCGGCAGGTGCGTGAGGCAGGAAATCGAGAAGCTGTTGCCGATCATCAGCACCTTCAGGTGCGACGGATCGCCCTCCGGCTCGGCCGTTTGGCAGCCCGCGAGAAAGCACGCGGCAGTCAGCAGAAGCGAGGCCAGCCGCGTCACGACAGACTCCTCAAAATTGCGCCCTTCAGGTAGAGGCCCTCCGGGAAGCCCAGCGCGACGGGATGGTCGGCGCCCTGCCGTGTCCGTGCAACGATCTGGAAGTCGCGCTTCGCGTCCACCGCCGCCTCGGCCAACACGCGGTCGAAGAGGTCGGTCGTCATCGCGCCCGAACACGAGAACGTCGCGAGCGTCCCGCCCGGCTTCAGCAGCTTCATCGCGAGGAGGTTGATGTCCTTGTAGCCGCGCGCGGCCTTCATGACCTGCCCCTTCGACGCGGCGAACTTCGGCGGATCGAGGACGATGAGGTCGAACGACCGCCCCGCGTCGCGGCACGCGCGCAGATACTTGAAGATGTCGGCCGCAACATACTCCATCTTCGTGCCGCAGAGATGGACGAGCGCCTCGTTCTCCTTCGCGAGCGCGAGCGCGTCCTCCGAAATGTCGACCTGCGTCACCTTCGCCGCGCCGCAGGCCCGCGCAAAGAGGCCGAAGCCGCCCGTATAGGAAAAGCAGTTCAGCACCTCGCCGCCGTTCGCAAGCGGCCCGACCGCCGCGCGCGCGTCGCGCTGGTCGAGGTAGAAGCCGGTCTTGTGACCCTTGCGGACGTCCACGAGGAACTTGCACGGCCCTTCCGCAATCTCGATCCGCGCCGGCGGCTCCTCGCCCGCCAGCACGCGGAACGACGGCTCCGTTGGCAGACCCTCCTTCGCGCGCGCATCGACGTCCAGCCGCTCGGCGACGCCCCGGCAGAACGGCGCGTAGGTCATCAGCGCGGACGCGATCAGCTCCTTGCGCCGGTCGGCGCCCGCCGACGTGAACTGGCAGACGACGAAGCCCGCGTAGAAATCGGCGATGACGCCCGGCAGCCCGTCCGACTCGGCGTTCACGAGGCGGACGGCGTTCGTGTCGGCGTTCGCGAAGAAGTCCGCACGGCGGCCGACGGACGCGCCCACGCGCGCCTTGACGAATGCCGCCTCGTCGTCGCCCGGC
>ONTV01000036.1 GCA_900320855.1 uncultured Lentisphaerota bacterium | reverse complement strand
AGTTCCTGGAGAAGTTCGTCCTCTGCCTCTCGCCCTATGCGCTGCATCTGGGCGAGGAGCTCTGGCAGTTCCTGGGGCATGACAAGACGCTCGCCTACGAGCCGTGGCCGACGTATGACGCCGCCGCGCTCGTCGAGGACGAGATCGAGATTCCCGTGCAGGTCTTGGGCAAGCTCCGTGGGCGCGTGCGCATTCCGGTCGCGGCGACGCCCGCCGAGATGGAGGCGGCGGCGCGGGCGAACGCCGACGTCGCGCGGTTCCTCGACGGCAAGACGGTCGTGAAGGTCGTCGCCGTGCCGAAGCGCCTCGTCAACTTCGTCGTGCGGTAGCGTCCGTCGGAATCGGAACGGGGGGATCGGCATGCGGAAGGGGATCATTCTGGCTGGCGGTGCAGGGACGCGTCTGCACCCGCTCACGCGCGTCGTCTCGAAGCAGCTGCTGCCCGTCTACGACAAGCCGATGGTCTTCTATCCGCTCTCGACGCTCATGCTCGCCGGCATTCGCGACGTCCTGGTCATCTCGACGCCGACGGACCTGCCGCAGTTCGAGCGGCTTCTGGGGGACGGGGCTGACCTCGGCATGCGCTTTTCCTACAAGGTGCAGGAGACGCCGAACGGACTGGCCCAGGCGTTTGTGCTGGGGCGGGATTTCATCGGCGGCGACGACGTCTGCCTCGTCCTCGGCGACAACATCTTCTATGGGGCGGAGCTGCCCGCGATGCTGCGCGCGGCGAACGCCGACGCGGCGCCGACGGTCTTCGGCTACCGCGTGGCGGATCCCGAGCGCTACGGCGTCGTCGAATTCGACGCGGACGGGCGGGCCGTCTCGCTGGAGGAGAAGCCGGCGAAGCCCAAGTCGAACTACGCGGTCGTCGGGCTCTACTTCTATCCGAATTCCGTCGTGGAGATCGCGGCGGGGCTGAAGCCGTCCGCGCGCGGCGAATACGAGATCACGGACGTGAACCGCGAGTATCTTCGGCGCGGCGAGCTGAAGGTGCAGGTCATGAGCCGAGGCTACACGTGGCTTGACACGGGCACGCACCAGTCGCTGGCAGACGCGACGAACTTCGTGCGCGCGATCGTCGAGCGGCAGGGGCTCCAGATGAGCTGCCTGGAGGAAATCGCCTGGACGCAGGGCTGGATTGACGACGCGCAGCTCAGGCGTCTCGCCGCGACCTACGGCAAGTCGACCTACGGCCAGTACCTCAGGGGGCTTGTCGGAGGCTGAGGACGAGCAGGTGCTCGACGAGGTGCGGGTCAAGCGTCCGTTCAAGGAACGGAATCACCTCGTGACGGACGCGATTGCGTTCGATTGACGTGTCGTCGTTGGAGGCGTCTTCGCGCCAGTCTTCGCCGTACTTCTCGAGATAGGCCTTCAGTTCCGCGTCGCGGCAGCCGAGCAGGGGGCGGACGAACCGGATGGCGCCGACCGTGCTCGTCTCGCGCAGGCCGCAGAGGGAGGCGCGGCGAAGCTTCATGAGAAACGTCTCCGCCACGTCGTCCATGTGATGGCCGGTCGCGATCGCGTCAAGCTTCAGCGTCTGGACGCAGCGCTCGAAGAAGGCGAGGCGGACGCGCCGCGCGGCCATTTCCAGCGATTCGCCGCGTTGCCGCGTCACCTTCGCGTGGAGGCCCTTGAACGGCAGCCCCAGTCGTTTCGCGAGGGCGCGCACGAAGCGGTATTCCTCCTTGGACTCGGCGCGAAGCCCGTGATCGACGTGCAGGATGACGAACCGCCTGGCGGCGTTCCGCTTCTTCCCGCCCTTGGTGAGGAGAAAGGCAAGAGCCACGGAGTCGGAGCCGCCCGAAACGGCCAGCCCGATGCGCCCCGGCGGAAGAATGGCTCGGTTGATCTTCATGAAAGACTGGCGGAGGGGGGGGGATTCGAACCCCCGGTGGACTTGCGCCCACACAACCTTTCCAAGGTTGCACCATCGACCACTCGGACACCCCTCCAGTCACATTTCGTTCGCCTCGTCTGGTGCCAGGGGCGGGACTCGAACCCGCACATACTTGCGTATAGCAGATTTTGAGTCTGCCGCGGCTGCCATTACGCCACCCTGGCCAACCTTGGAGCGGGCGAAGGGAATCGAACCCTCGTAGCCAGCTTGGAAGGCTGGAGCTCTGCCATTGAGCTACGCCCGCGTACCAAACGAACGGCGCGAAGTATATCATATTTCGCCCGCGAAGCGCAAGTGGCCATGTGCGCGCACGGCATTTTCGCAGGGTCACTTGCGCGCGCGGCGCACTTTTTGATATACTACGCAGATATTCGACCACTCTAAAGAGAGTTCAACAAAAATGAAAGTACGTAGTTCCGTTCGTCGCATTTGCGAGAACTGCCGCATCATTCGCCGCAAGGGCGTGGTGCGCGTGATCTGCACCAACCCGCGCCACAAGCAGTGCCAGGGTTAAGAAAGGTAACAAAAAACTATGCCTAGACTGATGGGTGTGGACATTCCGGGGAAGAAGCACATTCGCTTCGCGCTCCGTTATATCCATGGTATTGGGCCGAAGCGCGCCGATGACGTGCTGGCGGCGGTCAAGGTCGATCCGATGAAGAAGGCGGACGACGTCACGCAGGACGAGATCCACGCGATCACGACGTACATTCAGGAGCACTACCGCGTCGAGGGCGATCTCCGCCGCGAGGTCTCGCAGAATATCCGCCGTCTGATCCAGATCGGGTCGTATCGCGGTCTCCGTCACAAGAAGGGCCTTCCGGTCCGTGGTCAGCGCACGAAGACGAACGCCCGCACCCGCAAGGGCGGCAAGCGCGTCTCGATCGCGATGCCGAAGCAGGCCGGCCGCTAAGGGGGTAATTTAAAATGGCAGAAGAAATCAAGAAAGAGGCCGCACCCGTCGAGGCGCCCGTCGCCGCCGCGCCGGCCGCCGAAGGCGAAACCGCCGAGGTCAAGGCGAAGAAGTCGGGCAAGTCGATTCCGGCCGGAATCGCGTTCATCCGCTCGACGTTCAACAACACGCAGGTCTCCATCGCCGACGCGCGCGGCGGGGTGATCAGCTGGAGCTCGGCCGGCAAGGCGGGCTTCAAGGGCTCGCGCAAGTCGACGGCGTTCGCCGCGACGATGGTCGCGCAGGACGCGGCGCGCGTGGCGGTCGCCAAGGGCATGCACGAGTGCGAAGTCCGGATGCAGGGCGCCGGCGCCGGCCGCGAGAGCGCGGTTCGCGCGATTCAGGCTGCGGGCATTCGCGTCACGCAGATTACCGACACCACGCCGGTGCCGCACAATGGTTGCCGCGCTCGCAAGCGCAGGAGGGTCTAATCATGGGTCGTTATACTGGTCCCGTTTGTCGTCAGTGCCGCCGCGAAGGGCAGAAGCTCTTCCTCAAGGGCGCGCGCTGCTATATGGCCAAGTGCCCGATTGAGCAGGGCACGGGCGCGCCCGGCATGCACGTCGGTCGCCGCATGAAGAAGATGTCCGAATACGGCAGCCAGCTGCGCCAGAAGCAGTCGCTCCGCCGTCAGTACGGCATGGGCGAGCTGCAGTTCCACCGCTTCTTCGAGGAAGCCCTCCGCAAGAACGGCGTCACAGGCGAGAACCTGCTGCAGATGCTCGAGATGCGCCTGGACAACATCGTCTACCGCCTCGGGTTCGCGCCGAGCCGCCGCGCCGCGCGCCAGTTCGTGCTGCACGGGCACATCCTCGTGAACGACCGCAAGGCCGCCGTTCCGTCGCATGTCCTCAAGGTCGGCGACGTCGTGTCCGTCAAGGACGCCGCGAAGTCGAAGGACGCTGCGAACCGTTCGGTCGAGGCCGCGACGGGTGCGCAGCTTCCCGTGTGGATGCAGTTCGACAAGACCAACCTCAAGGCCGAGATCCTGGCCGTCCCGACGCGCGAGCAGATTGCGCCGACCGTTGACGAGCAGGCCATCGTCGAACTCTACTCCCGCTAATCGGAGTCCCATCGTCAACCTATTTAAGGGGGTCATACATGCCTATCCGTTTAAGCCCTTTCGAGATGCCGCATAACGTCCAGGTCCTGGACGAAGGCAAGACCGCGACGTACACGCGGTTTGTCGCGGAGCCTTTCGAGATCGGCTATGCGCGGACGATCGGCAACTCCCTCCGTCGTGTTCTTCTGAGCTCGATCGAGGGGGCGGCGATCTCGTCCGTCAAGATCAAAGGCGTCAACCACGAGTTCTCGACGATCAAGGGCTGCACGGAGGATGTCACGGACATCATCCTCAACTTGAAGCGCGTCCTCCTGAAGACCTACACGCGCGATCCGATGAAGATCGCGCTCAAGGCGACGGGGCCGTGCACGGTGACGGCGGGCGATTTCGCGCAGGACAACAACGTCCAGGTGCTGAATCCGAAGCAGGTGATCTGCACGCTCGACATCGACGGCGCGCTGGAGATGGAGTGCGAGGTCCGAACGGGCCGCGGCTTCTGTCTGGCCGACGGCAACAAGAAGCCGGACCAGGAGATCGGGCGCATTGCGATCGACTCGATCTTCTCGCCCGTGACGCGCGTGAACTTCCTCGTGGAGAACACGCGCGTCGGCCAGCGCACGGACTACGAGAAGCTGGTCCTCGACGTCTGGACGGACGGCCGCATCTCGCCGGAGGAGGCGCTCAAGACGGCGGGCGCGGTTCTGCGCCGCCACCTTGACGTCTTCGTCGACTACGCGGGCGTCGAGACGCTTGAGTTCGTCGCGACCGACCGCAAGGACGCCGACGAGCGGGAACGTCTCCGCAAGCTCGTGAACATGTCCGTGAACGAGGTCGAGCTGTCCGTCCGGGCGGCGAACTGCCTCAACAACGCGAACATCTCCACCGTCGGCGAGCTGATCTCGAAGACGGAGGCCGATATGCTCAAGTACCGCAACTTCGGCAAGAAGTCGCTCACCGAGATCAAGGCGAAGCTCGTGTCCATGGGCCTGTCGCTTGGCTACAAGTTCGATCCCGAACTGATGGAAGTCAAGGATAAGGACAAGGACAAAGACAAGGACAAAGAGAAGAAGACGAAGTAAGGAATTGCAAACATGCGTCATCAGAGAGTCATGAAGAAGTTCGGGCGCTCCTCGAAGCATCGCAAGATGCTCATGAAGAGCCTCGTCACCAACCTCATTCTCGCGGAGTCGATCAAGACGACCCTGCCGAAGGCGAAGGAAGCGCGCAAGGATGCCGACGGAATCGTGACGGTCGCCAAGAAGGGCGATCTCGCGGCTCGCCGTCTCGCGGCCTCCCGTCTGCTCGACCCGAAGGCCGTGCAGAAGCTCTTCGACAAGATCGCGCCGTCGATGAAGGACCGCAAGGGCGGCTACACCCGCATCGTCAAGCTCGGCACGCGCCGGGGCGATGCGGCGGAGATGTGCGTGCTCCAGTGGGTCACGGCGGGCGAACTCGTCGCCGCGAAGCCTGCCGAGGCCGCGCCCGCCGCCGCCGAGGAAGCCAAGTAACCTCAACCTCTCAGCCGACTGAAAGGGGGTGTGTGACAATGGCAATCGTGCTTAAGCTCAAGAAGGGCGAGTCCGTCGAACGCGGTCTCAAGCGTCTGAAGAAGGTCCTCGACAAGGAGGGCCTCATCAAGAAGCTCCGCGACGACCGCTACTTCGAGAAGCCGTGCGTGAAGGCGCGCAAGAAATCGCAGCGTGCGCGCATCCGCAACCGCAGCCGCCGTGGCCGCATGGAGCTCAACTGAGTCTGCGGACAGCGACACGAGGGGCGAGGCCGGCGAGAAATCGCGGGTCTCGCTTCTTTTTGTGCCCAGCGGGTAGGCGAATCGGCATGTCGCAAGAGCAGTCGTGAGGAGTTTTTGCTATAATACGCGCCCATGAAAGAGTATGCCGTCGGTTTGGTTGGTGTCGGCGCGGTCGGCGCCGAGATGATTAAGGTCCTCAAGGAACGCAAGTTTCCGCTGAAAGGGCAGGTTCAGGTCTTCGCCTCGCGCGAACGCGACGAGAAGATCCTCGGCGAGACGTATCACGTGCGCAAGGCCGACGAGACCTGCTTCAACGGGCTGGACATCGTCCTGTTCGCCGGCAAGACCGACGTCGCGATCCAGCTGAAGGACGCCTGCGTGAAGGCGGGCGCGAAGATGATCGACAACTCGCGCGCGTTCCGCCAGGATCCGGACGTGCCGCTCGTCGTCCCGCAGGTGAACGCCGAGGACCTCGACTGGAACAAGGGCGTCATCGCGAACCCGAACTGTACGACGGCGATCATGCTGGAGGCCGTCGCGCCGCTTCACCGGGCGAAGGGCTTGAAGCGCCTCATCGCCTCGACCTACCAGGCCGCGTCGGGCGCCGGCGCGCCGGGGCTGGACGAGCTCGAGGGCCAGATCCGCGCCTACGCGGCGGGCGAGCCGCTGGCGGTCAAGGCGTTCCAGCACCAGCTCATGTACAACCTCATCCCGCACATCGACAAGTTCGACGAGACGAACTGGTACACGCTGGAGGAGCTGAAGATGCGCAACGAGGCGCGCAAGATGCTGCACCACCCGGAGCTGCGCCTCTCCTGCACGTGCGTGCGCGTGCCGATTGCGCGGGCGCACTCCGAGTCGCTGAACCTCGAGTTCGAGAATGAGGTCACGCCGGAGGAGGCGCGCGAGATCCTGCGGGCGTCCGAGGGCGTGCGCGTCGTCGACGATCCGCTCAACGGCGGGTATCCGATGCCGCTCGACGCGACGGCGAAGTACGACGTCCTCGCCGGGCGCATCCGCCGCGACATCTCGCGCGACGACAACCGGGGGCTGGAGATGTTCGTTTCGGGCGACCAGCTCCTGCGCGGCGCGGCGCTGAACGCGGTGGAGATCGCCGAGCACCTGATCAAGCGCGGGCTCGTCTGATGTACCTCAAGCACCTCGAGATCATCGGCTTCAAGTCCTTTGCGGACCGCACGCGGCTCGACTTCGACCCTGGCCTCATCGCGATCGTCGGGCCGAACGGGTGCGGCAAGTCCAACGTGTCGGACGCGATTCGCTGGGTTCTCGGCGAGCAGAAGCCGACGGCGCTCCGCTGCTCGAAGCTCGTGGACGTCGTCTTCAACGGCACGGACACGCGCAAGCCGCTCGGCCTCGCCGAGGTCTCGATCACCTTCACCGACTGCGAGAAGGAGCTTGGAACCGACTACCACGAGGTGACGATTACCCGCCGCGTCTACCGCGACGGCTCGGGCGAATACTTCATCAACAAGCAGCAGAGCCGCCTCAAGGACGTCCAGCACCTCTTCATGGGCACGGGCATCGGCACGAGCTCGTACTCCGTCATGGCCCAGGGCCAGATCGACGCGATTCTCTCGTCGAAGCCCGAGGACCGCCGCGCCGTCTTCGAGGAGGCCGCCGGCATCACGAAGTTCAAGGCCGACCGCAAGGACGCCCTGCGCAAGATCGAGCAGACCGAGCAGAACCTCCTGCGCGAGGCGGACGTCCTCCGGGAGATGAAGCGCCAGATCGCCTCGCTCCAGCGGCAGGTCGGCAAGGCCCAGAAGTACAAGGAGCTGCGCGACCAGCTGCGCGGGCTCGACATCTACGTCTCGAAGAACCGCATCCACGGCTACGACGAGGAGCTGGAGCAGAACGCCCGCAGCCGCAACGAGATCGACGCGGCGATCGCCGAGGCGCAGGACACCGTGACGGCGGCGGAGAACCTCGCGCAGGACCTGCACGCGCAGGTCCACGTGCTGGAGGACCGCCTCCAGGCGCTCGCCGGCCAGCAGGCCGCCGCCGAGGCCGAGTATTCCCGCGCGCGCGAGGTGATCGGCGTCAACGCGACGCGCGTCGAGGAGTACCGCGCCTACATCGCCCGCGACCGCAACGAGATCGTCCAGACGAAGACGACGCTGGAGGAGGTCGCGATGCAGGCCGAGTCGCTCGACCAGAAGGCGCAGCTCCTGACGGACTCGCTTTCGGCCGCGAAGGAGGCGCTTGAGGCCGAGGAGGCCGACTTCAATGCCCTGCAGGACGCGATCGACGCGCAGCGCGCGGAGGTTGCGGCGAAGCGGCGCGAGGTCGCCGACACGACGCGCACGGGCACGCTCGTCAACGATGCGGACGTGAGCCGCAACGGCGCCGTCGAGACGTGGCGGGCCGGGACGACCGTGACGACGATGATGAAGCGCGAAGACCTGATGGCGCTCGTCACGTCCGCCGAGGACGCCCTGCGCGAGATGGAGCTCAAGCACATCCCCGCGTCCCAGCGGCTCACCGAACGGCGCATCGCCGCGAGCCAGATGGAGCAGGAGCTCTCGTTCATCGGCCAGCAGCGCGACGCGGCGAACCGGCGGCGCGCGGAGCTTGCGCACGCGGTCGAGGGCCGCGAAGACCAGATCGCCGGCTACGAGGACTCGATCCGCCGGCTGACGGACGAGTCGGGCGACCTCCTCTCCCAGCTCGACGAGCTGAAGGAGAAGGCGTCGGCGTTCGTCGACTGCATCAACGACGGGCGCGGCCAGCGCGCCGAGATGCTGGAGAAGATCACCGTCGCCGACCAGGACGCTGCGCGCAAGCGCGCCGACCTCGACCGCGCGAAGGACGTCAGGAGCCGCCTCGAAGTCGCGTCCGCCGAGGCGACGATGCGCCGCCAGAACGTCTACGAGCATCTGCAGGACGAGTACGGCCTCTTCGCCGACGCCGTCATGCGCGAGCCGGACCCCGAATGGAAACAGGGCGTCGTGCCGCCGCTGTCGGAGCTGGAGGGCACGGTCGGCCGCCTGCAGGCCGAGATCGCCGCGCTGGGGCCGGTCAACATGGTCGCGATTGACGAGTGCCGCGAGCTGGAGGAGCGCTACGCGAAGGAGAAGGCGCAGGAGGAAGACCTCCTCGCCGCGAAGGCGCAGCTCCTCGACCTCATCAACAACCTGAACGGCACGTCGGGCGGGATGTTCCGCTCGACCTTCGAGCAGGCGAACAAGAACTTTCAGACAATGTTCACGCGGCTCTTCGGCGGCGGCGAGGCGCGGCTCGTCCTCCTCGAGAACGAGGAAGACCCGCTCGAGTGCGGCATCGACATCATCGCGCGCCCGCCCGGGAAGCGTCCACAGTCCGTCACGCTCCTCTCCGGCGGCGAGCGCACGATGACGGCGGTCGCGCTCCTGTTCTCGATCTTCATGATCAAGCCGGCGCCGTTCTGCATGCTGGACGAGCTGGACGCGGCGCTTGACGACGCGAACATCGGCCGCTTCGTCGAGCAGCTCAAGGAGTTTTTGCGCCAGTCGCAGTTCCTCATCATCACGCACAACCAGCACACGATCGCGGGCTCGGATCTCGTCTACGGCGTCTCGCAGCAGGAGAAGGGCGTCTCGCGCGTCATCTCGATGAAGCTCTCCGACCTCGGCGTCAAGGCGAAGAAGTAGGCGCCTCATTTCTGAGGGGTTGCCTGCGCGCGCGGATTCGGCTATACTACCTCGGCATGATGACAGACAGCATGAACGGTTTGAGGCGTTGGGTGGCCCTCGCGCGTTGGGTGGCCCTGTTCGCCGGAATCTTCGGCGCATTCGCGGCATCGGCGGCCGCGCCGTCGTGGCCCGCCGCCACGAACGAGACGCGCCCGTGGGTCTACAACTGGTGGATGGGCAGTGCCGTCGATGCGGACGGCCTGGAGGCCCAGTGCCGCGCGCTCGCGGAACAGGGTTTCGGCGGCTTCCACGTCATTCCGATCTACGGCGCGAAGGGACACGAGGCGTCGTTTCGGACGTTCTTGGGCGAGGCGTGGAGGAATGCCTTTGCGGACGCCGTCCGCATCGGGAAGGCCCAGGGCCTCGGCGTCGATCTGACGACGGGGAGCGGCTGGTGCTTCGGCGGGCCGCAGCTCGCGCGCGAGCAGGGCTGCTGGCGGCTCGCGAAGACGAAGGACGGCGCGGCCCCGTGGGTCGAACCGGTCCTGACTGGCCAACAGGTCAAGCGCGCGGGGACCGGCGGACGCGGGCCGATGATGGATCCCTTTTCCGTCGCGGCAATCGAGGCGTTCCTGACGCCGTTCTCGGCGGCCTTCGACCGTCCGGGCGCGGCGCGTCCCCTGCGGCTCTACCATGACTCCTGGGAATACTTCGGCGCGGACTGGACGCCGGACTTCCCGCGCCTCTTCCGCGAGAAGCGCGGCTACGACCTGATGGCGCACTGGGCGACGTTCGCCGGCGGCGCGGGCGACGTCGAGGCGCGGCGCCGCCTCAAGCACGACTATCGGGAGACGCTCTCCGACCTCGTCATTGAGGACGTCTTTCCGCGTTGGGTCGCGTGGTGCCGCGCGCGCGGCATCGGGACGCGCAACGAGGCGCACGGATCCGTCGCGAACTGGCTCGACTTCTACGACCTCGCCGACTGCCCGGAGACGGAGATGTACGGCTTCTTCGACCGTGACGTCCTCCTCTCGAAGTTCGCTTCGTCGTCCGCGCACGTGAGCGGCAAGGCGCGGACGTCGGCGGAGGCCTGCACGTGGCTGAACGATCACTTCAAGGAGACGCCGCTCGACTACAAGCGCTTCCTCGACCGTCTGCTGCTGGCGGGCGTGGACAAGGTCTACTACCACGGGCTCTGCTACTCGCCGACCAACGCGGTCTGGCCCGGCTGGTGCTTCTACGCCTCGTCGGAGACGAATCCGCGCAACCCGCTCTGGCGCGACTTCGGCAGCCTGAACGCCTACGTGACGCGCGTCCAGTCCGTCTCGTGCGCGACGGCGTGCGACAATGACCTCCTCGTCTACTGGCCGATCCACGACTTCTGGCGCAGCCCGGAGGGCTTCGGCCTGCCGATGACCGTCCACAAGACGGCGTGGTTCGACGGCCTTCCCTTCGGACGGATCGCGCGGACGCTCTTCGACGCGGGCGTGCAGTTCGACTACGTCTCCGACCGCCAGCTGGCGCGGTTGCGCTTCGGGAAGGGCCCGTGGCGGCGCATCCTCGTGCCTGACGCAAAGGCGCTGCCGCTCGCGACGGCGCGGCGGCTCTTCGAGCTGGCCGAGGCGGGCTTCGAGGTCGTCTTCGCCGAGTCGTATCCGCGCGAGACGCCGGGCTTTCGCGATCATGCGGACGAGACGCGCGCCCTGCGCGCCCTTTTCGCGAAGGGGCATCCGCGCGTCAGCCGACGCGGCGTGCTGGATCTCGCGCGGGGCCTGCGCGTCGAGCCGTTTGCCGCCGTGCGCGGACTCGCCGCGTGGCGGCGGACGGATGGGGCGGGGCGCACGTGGTACTTCGTCGTCAACGGCGGCGACACGGCCGTCGCGGAAGACCTCACGGTGTCCGTCCCCTGCGGCGCGGCGTGGGAGATGGATCCGCTGACGGGCGTCGTGCGCGGCGCGCGGACGTCGGACGGCTCCGTGCGCGTACGGCTCGCGCCATGGGGGTCGAGCGTCTACGTCGTTTCGGCGGAGGCCGATCCGGCCTCGACGGCCGCGCCGGATCGGGCGCTCATGCCGGTTGCCGAACTGAACGGGCCGTGGACGCTCTCGCCCGTCTGCGGCGGGCCGGCGTTGCCGCCGCCTCGGACGATGCGCGCGCTCACGAGCTGGTCACGCGCCGAGGACGGACGCGAGGAGCCGTTCTGCGGCACGATGCGCTACGCGACGCGCTTCGGCGGCGCGGCGGGTGCGACGGTCCTCGACTTGGGGGACGTGCGGCACACGGCGCGCGTGCGGCTGAACGGCGTCGGCCTCGGTTGCCGATTCATGCCGCCGTACCGCTTCGAGATCCCGCTGGGCGTCTTGAAGGAGACGAACGAACTCGTCGTCGAGGTTACGAACACGGGCGCGAACCGGCTGCGCTGGAACGACCAGACGGGCGTCCGCTGGAAACACTTCGAGGACGCGAACGTTCGCTCGGTGGAGGGGACGTGCGGCGGCCCGGAAACGCTCGACGCGGCGGCGTGGCCGCTCGCGGACGCGGGGCTTCTCGGCCCCGTGCGTCTGCTGCGCCCGTAGTCTCGTCGGCTGCTGAGAGCCTGTCGTCGTCGGACGACCGGGGGGCGGCCCGTCAATCCCCTCGCAAGCGGTTCGGCGTGTTCGGACGGCGTATGGTATAATATGCGGTCACATGAAATGCGAGATTTGCCATCAGGCTGACGCCGAGACGGTCCTTCTCCGCGGCGAGGGGGAGACGGAGGAAGAACTCTACGTCTGCAAGGCCTGCGCCAAGGCGGAGCGTCAGCGTCGCCAGAAGAAGAGCCAGCGGACCCGTAAGGTAACGGGCCTGCCCCCCGGCGTGTCGATGTCCATCACGCGGATCGGGCCCATCGAGGACGGGGACGAGCCGCCGCCGTTCATCAAGGCGATCATGGACGCGATGAGCGGCATGGTGGACGGGTCGGAGAAGCCGTCCAAGGGCAGCAAGGGCGGAAAGGACGAGAAGTCGGCGTCCGCGCCCGCCGTGAAGCGACAGTCGTTTCCCGTCGCCCGCGTCGAGGCGCCGTTTCGCCTGCGCGACCGACTGCATCTGGAGGGCCTTCACCTCATCGGCGAGCTGGAGGCCGTCCGGCGCGCCCTGCACGCGCTCGACATGGAGCTTGTCGGCGTGGAGGCGGACGGCGTGCACGAGCCGGGCCACGTCTACGGCATCGACTACGCGGGGTCGGCCACGCGCGCGAAGCGCGTCGTCGAGGACATCCTGCGCGAGGAGCGCAATGCGCGCGTCCGGCTTTTCGAGGAGCTTTCGCGCGTTTTCGGCGACTCGCTCTGCCGCGCGCTCGCGATTCTGAAGAACTGCCGTCTCCTTTCGCCAGGCGAACTCTTCGACCTGCTTTCCCCCCTGCGGCTTGCGGCGATGGAGAAGATGCTCGACGGCATCACGCAGGGGGAGATCGAGAAGCTGCTGCTCGCCTGTGACCTTTCGGGCGCGGAGGACAAGCTGGAGCAGGAGGACCGCGACCGGGCGGATGCCGAGCGGGCGGACGAGATGAACCGCCGCTTTGAGGACGTGGTGCTGAACGAACGCGCCGAGGAGAAGTTCCTGTGAACCTGAACCTGACCAAGCACGCCGTCGACGCGCTGAACGCCGCGTCGAGCTGCGCCCGCCAGCTCGGGCACGACCATGTCGGCGCCGAGCACATCTTCCTGTCCGTCCTCGCGATTCCCGCGTGCAGCGCGGCCCAGCGCCTCGTCGCGCTCGGTCTGGCGCTCGACGACCTGACGGCCTCGATGAAGGCCGTCCTCTCGGGCGGGGACGCGGGCGTCCTCCAGCGCGGGCCGCTGCCGCTCACGGCGCGGACGAAGAAGATCCTGGAGATGTCCGCGATCGAGGCGGGGCCGGGCAACGCCGTCGGCACGGCGCACCTCGTCCTCGCGATGCTGCGCGAAGGCGAGAACGCGGCGGCGCAGCTCCTCTTCAACGCGGGCGTGACGGTGGACAAGTTTCTCGCGGCGGGGACGCAGGGCGGCGCGTCGGCGGACGCGGCCGCCGACGGCGAGGGCGTGGGGAACGCGGGCGAGGCGGAGGCCGCTCGGCAGGAGGGCGCGAATGGCAAGGCACAGAAGACGCCGACGGTGAACGCCTTCGGGCGCGACCTGACGGAGCTGGCGCGCCAGGGCCAGCTCGACCCGGTGATCGGGCGCGCGAAGGAGCTGAAGCGCATCGTCCAGATCCTCTCGCGCCGCACGAAGAACAACGCCGTCCTCATCGGCGAGGCGGGCGTCGGCAAGACGGCCGTCGTCGAGGGCCTCGCGCAGGCGATCCACCGGGGCGAGGTGCCCGAACGTCTGCAGGCGAAGCGCGTCGTCGCGCTCGACATGGCGCGGCTCGTCGCGGGCACGCAGTATCGCGGCCAGTTCGAGGAGCGCCTGAAGAAGGTGATCGACGAGACGAAGCGCGCGGGGAACATCATCCTCTTCCTTGACGAGATCCATACGATGGTCGGCGCCGGCGGGGCGGAAGGCTCGATGGACGCGGCGAACATCCTCAAGCCCGCGCTGGCGCGCGGCGAGCTCCAGTGCGTCGGCGCGACGACGCTGAAGGAGTACCACAAGTCGATTGAGAAAGACGCCGCGCTTGAGCGCCGCTTCCAGTCCGTCATGGTGGACGAGCCGTCCGTCGCGGACACCGTCGAGATCCTGAAGGGCCTCGCGCCGAAGTACGAGGCGTACCACGCCGCGGCGTTCTCGCCCGAGGCGCTGCGCGCGGCGGTCGAGCTGACGGCGCGCTACCTGCCGGCGCGGCAGCTGCCCGACAAGGCGATTGACGCGATGGACGAGACAGGCGCGCGCCTGCGCGCGGCGGCGAGCGCGCGGCCGAAGAGCCTCACCGAGATGCAGGAGAAGATCGACGTCCTGCGCGGCAAGAAGGACGCCGTCGTCGCGCAGGGCGACTTCGACGCCGCCGCGCAGTACCGCGAGGAGATCCGCGTCGCGTCCGCCGCGTTCCAGGACGCGCTCAAGGCGTGGCGCGAGACGCACGCCGAGGAGACGATCGCGGTGACGGAGAACGACATCGCCGAGACGGTCTCGTCGATGAGCGGCGTGCCGGTCGAGAAGATGAACGCGACGACGGCCGAGAAGCTGCTCGCGATGGAGAAGACGCTCGGCTCGGTCGTGGTCGGGCAGGCGCCCGCCGTCAAGGCGATCGCGCGCGCGCTCCGGCGCTCGCGGGCGCTGATGGCCGACCCGAAGCGTCCGATCGGCTCGTTCCTCTTCCTTGGACCGACGGGCGTCGGCAAGACGCATCTCGCGAAGATGCTGGCCGAGAAGGTCTACGGCGACGACAAGGCGCTCATCACGCTCGACATGTCGGAGTTCCAGGAGAAGTACTCGTCGTCGCGGCTCGTCGGCGCGCCGCCCGGCTACGTCGGCTACGACGAGGGCGGGCAGCTGACCGAGAAGGTGCGGCGGCGGCCGTATTCGGTCGTCCTCTTCGACGAGTTCGAGAAGGCGAACGGCGACGTCTGCAACATGCTTCTCCAGATCCTCGACGAGGGCCGGCTCACGGACGGGCAGGGGCGCATCATCGACTTCCGCAACACGATCGTCATCTGCACGGCGAACCTCGGCTTCGACTTTGCGCGCGAGGGCCATTCGCTCGGCTTCGCCCGCGATACGGCGGAGACGAATTACGACGTTCTCCGCGAGAAGCTGCTCGGCGAGGCGAAGCGCGCGTTCCGTCCCGAGCTCCTGAACCGCTTCGACGAGACGGTCGTCTTCAAGAAGCTCGAAAAGGCCGACATGGCCGCGATCCTCGACCTGGAGATCGCGCGTCTGCAGGCGCGGCTCGCGCCTGCGCACATTGCGCTCTCGCTCGACCAGTCCGCGACGGACTTCCTCGTCGAGAAGGGCTACGACAGCGCGCTCGGCGCGCGTCCGCTCCGCCGCGTCGTGCAGGACTACGTCGAGGATCCGCTCGCCGACCTCGTGCTCGCCGGCAAGGCGAAGCCCCGGATGCAGGCAAGGCTCGCGAAGGACGGCCAGTCGCTGAAGTTCTGAGGAAAGAGGGTTAACATGAAATTCGATTCGGTTGAGGATTGCCTGGCGGCCCTGCGGCGTGGCGAGATCGTCGTCGTCACGGACGACGCCGACCGCGAGAACGAGGGCGACTGCATCTGCGCGGCGGAGTTCGCGACGACGGCGAACGTCAACTTCATGGCGACCTACGCCAAGGGCCTCATCTGCATGCCGATGAGCGCGGACTTCTGCCGTCGGCTCGACCTGCCGCAGATGGTGGCGAACAACACCGACAACCACCACACGGCGTTCACGGTCTCCATCGACGCGACCGAGACGACGACCGGCATCTCCGCCGCCGAGCGGTCGATGACGGCCCTCGCGTGCGTACGCGACGGCGCGGCGCCGGACGACTTTCGCCGGCCGGGGCACATGTTTCCGCTTGAGGCGCGCGCGGGCGGCGTCCTCCGCCGCGCCGGGCACACCGAGGCGACGGTCGATCTCTGCCGCCTCGCGGGCCTCAAGGAGGCCGGGCTCTGCTGCGAGATCATGAAGGACGACGGGACGATGGCGCGTCTGGCGGACGTGCGGGCGTTCGCGTCCGCGCACGGGCTGAAGATGACGACCATCGCCGACCTGATCGCCTACCGCCGCCGGAACGACCGGCTCGTCGAGCGCGTCGAGGACGTGGACCTTCCGACCGACCACGGGCATTTCCGCCTCAAGATGTACCGGAGCCGCATCTCCGGGCTCGAGCACCTCGCGCTCGTGAAGGGCGACGTGGCGGACGGGAAGCCCGTGCTGGTGCGCGTCCATTCGGAATGCTTCACGGGCGATGTCCTCGGATCCGAGCGCTGTGACTGCGGCCCTCAGCTGCACACGGCAATGGAGATGATCGAGCGGGAAGGGCGCGGCGCCGTCCTCTACATGCGGCAGGAAGGGCGCGGCATCGGGCTCGCGAACAAGCTGCACGCCTACAAGAAGCAGGAGGAGGGGCTGGACACCGTCGAGGCGAACGTCGCGCTCGGCTTCCCGCCGGACCTTCGCGACTATGGCGAAGGCGCGCAGATGCTCGTTGACCTCGGCATCCGCCAGCTGCGGCTTCTCACGAACAACCCCTGCAAGATCGCGGGCCTGGAGGGCTATGGGCTGGAGATTGTCGAGCGTGTGCCGATCGTCATTCCGGCGAATGCCTACGACCGCCGCTACCTTGACACGAAGCGCGAGAAGATGGGCCACATCCTTTGATTGCCTAACGGCGGTTGTCGATGGTTCTGGTCACCCCTATTCCAGAGCGAGGCGGCATTTGCGGGCATTCGGATTGTCGCCTCTCCACCTCCACCTCTCTGTTGCGCGACTTGAACG
>ONTV01000211.1 GCA_900320855.1 uncultured Lentisphaerota bacterium | reverse complement strand
CAAATGGTGTCGGGACCGGAAGACGGCCAGGTCAACATTCCAAATGGAACGGGAGGATGCGACGAAGGAGCGTCCACCCGCTCCATTTGGAATCTCTGGTGTACATACTTGACCCTTGCGCCCTCGGGCGATTTATGATACAATAACTGCCATGAATGTTTCACGCAGGTGGTTTATTGGCGGAGCGGCGTCTCTGGGCGCGTTCCAGGGGTGTCGTTTCATCGAGAGTCCGTTCGGTCGCAGTGGCGTTGCACGGCTTAAGTTCGGCGTGGTGTCCGACATCCACATCATCGCAGCGAACACTGACCGCACGGGGCAGGGCAACACGCGTACGCTGAAGCGGACGTTCAAGTGGTTTGACGCCCAGGGCGCGGATGGCGTGATCATCGCCGGCGACATGGCCGACGCGGGGCTCATCTCGCAGCTCCAGTGCGTCGCCGACGCGTGGAACGCCGTCTTCCCCGGCAACCGCTCGCGGCTGGACGGGCGCCCTGTCGAGAAGCTCTTCATCTACGGCAACCACGACTGGGAGGGTTTCAACTACGGTTACAACATCTTCGGTGTGCCGTCGGGCGAGCTGCCGGCGGACATGATCCGCAACGTCGGCATGAAGAAGGTGTGGGAGGAGGTTTTCGAAGAGGAGTATGCCCCGATCTACAAAAAGGAAATCAAGGGCTATTCCTTCATCGGCGCGCACTGGGACGGCACGAACGGCTCCGGCTGGAGGAACGGGCCCGACCTTGCGTCGTTCTTCGCCGCGCATGGCAAGGAGCTCGATCCGGCGTTGCCGTTCTTCTACTTCCAGCATCCGCACCCGAAGGACACGTGCTACGGCAGCTGGGCGTGGGGACACGACGACGGACGTTCGACCAAGGTGCTTTCCGGCTACTCGAACGCGATTGCGCTTTCCGGCCACTCGCATTACTCGCTCCTTGACGAGCGCACGCTCTGGCAGGGCGCATTCACCTCGATCGGCACGGGCTCGCTGCGCTATGCTGGCGAACCGTACGACGAGTTCGGGTCTGACGGAGGTCTCGAGAACACCGACGGTCCGGCGAAGAACCGTGCGGGTAAGGTGGGCAAGCTCATGGCGCGCACGAAGAACGGCGAGGCGCGCAACGGCATGCTCTTCTCGGTCTACGACGACCACATCACCGTCACCCGCCGCGATTTCATGTGGGACCTGGACCTTGGCCCCGACTGGGTGATGCCGCTTCCAGTCGCGGAGTCGAAGCCGTTTGCCTTTGCCGAGCACGCGAAGAGGTTTGCGGCGCCCGAGTTTGCCGCAGGCTCGTCCGTCAAGGTCGAGCGTACGAAGCACAAGCTCGGCAAGAAGGGCGACAAGGACGCGAAGGAAATCGACGTTTTCAAGCTGACGGTCCCGACGGCGGTGCAGACCTTTGCGAACCGCGCCTTTCGCTATGACGTCACTGTCGAGGCGAAGGACGGCAAGCAGCTCTTCAATCGTCATGTCCTGGCCCCTGACTATCACCTTCCGCTCGAGAAGGCGGCGAAGGACTTCGTCCTCCCCGTTCCCATCGAAGATCTGCCGAAGGGCGGGGAGGTCCGTTTTACGGCCGTCGCGCTGAACTGCTTCGGCAAGTCCGGCAAGGCGCTGACGACTGATTTCTTCAAGGTCTGACCTTAACCCGAAGTTCCAAGGGTAGTCCCGAAGTTCCAAGGGTAGTCAGTGCTCCGCGTAGCGGTTTCGCCCTTGTTTTATGCGGGTTTCCGCTTCTGAGGGGTCGAAAAGTCCGCTCCGTTCACTGGGAACGCCGCCTGTCCCAGCAGGATGCCTTTGCCGAGAGCAGGTCGAAGATCCTCCGCTGGTGGTCGCTAGGATCCGTGTCCATGACAATCGGGACGCCGCCGACCGTGATGGTCGCCCGCGCGATCGTCCCGAGCACGGCAATGATCCCGCGCCAGTCGTGAAGCGGAAAGCCATCCTTCGACAGCCCCGTCCTCTTCTTGCGCTTCGACTCCGCCGTCGGCATTGCCTTCGCCACGGGGTCGCGGTTCGCCCGTGCAGCCGGAAGGTCGTCCTCGACGTACATGAGGGACGAGAGCGCCCTGCGCATGTGCCACGCGACATAGTAGGTCAGCATGCAGAGGAAGATGTGCGCCTTTACGCGTTCGGTCGCCCGGTGGTAGATGGGCCTGACGAGGATGTCGACGCCCTTGAAGGTGCGGAACGACTTCTCGACGTTGCCGAGGGACTTGTAGGCTCGCACCGCGTCAGCCGCCGACAATCTGTCCGCCGGTTCGCTTGTGCGGATGACGTAAATGCCGTCGAGCGCCCGTTCGCGGGCGATGGACTCCTCGTTGCGGGCGTAGGTGAAGTTTCCGTTCTTGATGTCGATGACGAAGTGTTTGGCCATCTTGTGCCGTTCGATGCGCCGCCCGATCTTCTCGCCGAGTTCCCCGTCCGACATCGGCTTCGCCTTGCGCCTTGCCGCCGACTTCTGGAGCTTGGCGAGCTGCGCCTCGGTCGCCGCCAGAAGCTCGTTGCGCGTCCTCGTCCGGTCCTCCTTGAGGAAAGGGTTGAAGCAAGCGACGAGCCGCTCGCCCGGGAAGTCGGGGTGGGAGATCTCCGCAAGATAGCCCTTCGTGAAAAGGGGCGCGTCGGACGGATCGCGGTCTTCAAGCAGTTTCCGAATGTCGTCCGAGCGCAAGCACGAGATCCAGCCGAACGAGGCGTCCCCGCGCAAGTCGTCGATCTGAGTTCCGGTGAGCATGCCGCGATCGCCGACGAGGACGACGCGCCTCAGCCCGAAGTCCTTCTTGAGTTTCGCGGCCTGGTCCGGGACAGTCTTCGGGTCGCCCGTGTTGCCGGGATAGACCTGCACCGAGATCGGGCGGCCCTCGCGGTCGGTGAGAAGTCCGTATTCGACCGCCGGGAGCTTCAGCCCGTCGCGGTTGTAGCCGCGCTTGGCAAGCTCGCAGCACGAACCGTAGTAGGAGCTGCACGAGAGGTCGTAGAACGCCATCGAACCGTTGTCGAGATGTCTCGTGGCGAGCTTCTTCTCGATGAACGGCTGCCGTCCGACGAGCCAGTCCATCGCCGCGTAGACGTCGTTCTCGTCGACATCCGCCGGGAGATTGAAGTCCGACGCCACCGTCGTGAGCCTGAATCCGAGCGCAAGGGAGAGCTTTGAGCGCGGCTCGATCAGGCGCTGGGCGATCAGCGCGAGAACGATGTCGCGCTCCTTGCAGGGCTTCGCCGAGACGAGTTCGGACATGCCGAGGCGCTCCATCGCCTTACGTATGGCCTTCACGTGGCCGCACGGGACGGTTGACTTCAGGGCGACCGTCTTCGTCGCGTCGCAGAGGTTCGCGCCCTTGAGCGACTGGCGAAGGACCTCGATCGTCTCCGCAGGCAGGGACGAGAGATTTGCAATGGTCCGCTTGACCCTTGCCGTCCACGCGGCGGCCCTCCCGCAGCAGGATGGCGGGCTTGGAGTTCCTGTTCGGCACCTTCTCGATGTACATGGGAATATTATAGCACATATTCGCGTATTATGTCAATGGCGCATGAACATATTACATGGGAACGTTCGGAACGAACAAGACCGTCAAAACGGAAGCTTATTGAAAAATATCGTTGGGTTATGCGGCCTTTATGCAGCGATAGCGGCTACCCGGCCGTTTGGAACTTCGGCTTAATCCGCTCTTTGCCGATGAGTATCAGCGCGGCATCCTCTGTGCTTCGCGCAAGCCGCAGTTCTTCCAGTACACGGTGAGGTCCGAGCCAGAGGGGACGCTCTTTGCGACAACGGTCGAAAGCGTGTGTCCGGGCGTCGTCAAGACCACGGCCGCCTACAGTCCCGCGTCATCGCAATTCGCGTATTGGACGGTTGCCGGACGGGCGTTGCGGGATGATTTCGGACGGGCGCTGGACGCATCCTCAATCGAGATGCCGACGAATGACATCGAGGTCGTCGCACACTGCGTGGCGAACGAGGAGTCGCGGCAGTCGCTCTACTGGTACGGGGACGAGACGAACGGCTGGGACAGCGACACCGACCGCGACGGCTTGACGCTCAAGGAAGAGGTGTCGTTGGGGCTTAATCCGCTATTCGCGGATGCCTGGGAGCGCGGCATCCTGAGTGCCGTGAAGGGCTTTGAGCTCTTTAACTGCATCATCCGTTCGGAACCGGAGGGGGCGTTGTTCGCGACGCAGAAGCTGAACATTGGTCCGGGCGTCTCCGTGACGACGCCGACATGTGACGAAAAGACGACGGGCTTTGCCAGCTGGTATCTGAATGGCACACGGCAGGCGGACGAGTTCGGACGGGCGTGGAATGCCGTCACCTTCGCCATGCCGGCGCGGAACACGGAGGTCGTGGCGGCCGTCCGGGAGGATGCTGCCGAACAGGAGGCGGTTTACTGGTATGGCGATGCAAGCATGAGCCCGGATTCCGATACGGACGGCGACGGCTTTACGTTGGCGGAAGAGCGCGTCAACGGGACGAATCCGCTTTTCGCCGACACGAATCAGCTCACGGGCGTGCGGTATGCGCTCAGCGAGGAGCTGGAGGTCGATCTCCAGCCGTTCGAGCAGATGCGCGGCACGATTGTCGACGGCGATTATGCCGAGCTCTTCACCTCGCCGCTGGCGGGGAATGAGGGAGAGAGTGCGACCTT